>JACMIU010000214.1 GCA_014380985.1 Armatimonadota bacterium
AAACGAGTTTTCATTTTTGTATACCTTCGTGAGTCGTGATTTGTACACTGGGTTTCAGCGTCACTTTATTATACACAATTGGCAACAGAGCGTGGTATGACTTTTCTCATACAGTGGCGGCAAAGAAACCTTATCCCGATTTTAAGGCACGCTCAATCCGCCCGTAAACGGGTACAACGGGGCGTGGCACAATCGGAGCAAGCATGGCAAGATGAGGCGCGAGACATTATGCGCGGCATCGGGGGCGCGGCAATAATCGGTGTACCGCTTGTTTATACCCGTGAAGTGTGGGAAATCGCTACCACGTTCGGGCGTCAGGAGATTTTTCTGCTGGTATTTTGGGGCAGTCTCGTGTGCTTCGGCTTTAGTCTGTTTAGCGGGTTTCGCAAAGATTCGGGAGTCGCGGCGGCGGCGAAAGATGCAGTTGAGTCAATCGCCATTGGCGTTCTCCTTGCTATCGCTTTACTGTTCCTGCTCGGCGTCGTAGATATGCAAACGTCGCTGGTGGAAGCCGTATCGCGTGTCGCGGTCGAGACCGTGCCGCTTGCGATGGGCGCGAGCGTGGCGAACACGCAGTTCGGCAGCGACGACAACAGCGAGGACGATAGCGGCGAAAGCAACGATTCGGCACTGCGCGAAGCGGGTTTCGCGGCGGCGGGGGCGTTAATCTTTGCCGCGAGTATCGCCCCGACCGAAGAGGTCGCCCTGATAGCCGAGCGGTTAAACCCGCTCGGAATCGCGGGTATCGCCCTGTTTTCGCTCCTATTAACTTGTGGAATGATTTTTGTCGCCGATTTTACGGGGGGCGACAAGCGGCGCGGGGCGAAAGGCGTTTTGCAATCGCCGCTCGGCGAAACGGTGCTGGCGTATGCGATTGCGCTGATCGTTGCTTTCGTTTGCGTAGCGTACTTTCACGCGCTTTCTCCCTTGCCGAACCCGTATCCGATGATCGCGCTCACGGTAGTGCTGGCACTACCGGCGAGTGTCGGCGGCGCGGTCGGACGACTGATTGTTTAGGAGACCTTATGCCAGAAGAAAAAGAAAACAAAGAAAAAAGTGAAGAGAACAAAGAATTGTCTTCCGAAGAAGGGGAGAGCGGCGAAAAAAACGATTCCCTGCCGGAGAAGGTGACGTTCTGGACATCGCTTCTGCTCGTAGTATCCTTGTTCGGATTCCTCGGCTACGCCTACATCGCCGAACTGCGCTCCGGCGCGGCAGGAAAAGCCCCGGAAGCCACGGCGACGGTCGCTCTTCAGGACGCGAAACGAATGGACGATTCGCACTGGACGACGCCGGTCTCGATTCGCAATACGGGGCGCGTTCCGCTCGAAGAGGTGCAGATAGAAATAACGTACAAGTCGGCAAGCGGGGCGAAAAAAAGCAAAGAAGTCGCCTTCGCGTACCTTGCCGCCGGGTCAGCGCAAAGCGTGTATATCGTCACTGATTTACCGCCGGACAGGGCGAATCTTTCGGCGACCGTGACGTATCTGAAAACTCAACAAAAAGCACGGGGCTACTAAGATCCTGATTTACGCGGGCGAAATAATGATGTAGCGGTCGGGTTCCATGCCTTCGCTGTATGTTTGCAGTCCGGGCATTTCGGCGATGATGTTGTGAATGATACGCCGCTCCATCGGGGAAAGCGGGTCTAAAACCGCTTCCTGCCCGGTGGCAAGCACCTGCTCACCGAGTTCGGTAGCGAGTTTGGTCAGCGTCTCTTCGCGCTTTTGCCGGTAGTTGTCGGCGTCGAACAGAATGCGAAGGCGGGCGTTACCGCGCCGGTTGATAATCTGTCCGGCGATAAAGCCGATAGCGTCCAATATTTGCCCGTTGCGCCCGACCATGTAAGGAGCATCCGCGCCCTCGAACGCGATAGTGATTCCTTCTGGCTCTTCCACCGTCATCCGTGCCGACAAATCGAGATCGGGTGCGGCGGACGCGGCGAGATCTTCCGCGAACTGCCGCGTTTTTTCCTTGACCGCTTCTATGTCGTTGTTTGTGTTAACCATGCTACCGTTCATTATGCGGGCAAACCGTTGTTTTCGCCAAACAATTCGCGTTACTTTTTTCGATTTTTCGGCGAAATCAGGCGCGGGTTTGGCGTCAGCGGTGTATTCACCGGTTTCGGCGCGTTCTCCGCACCGACCACGTTGCCTTTTTCATCCAAGATAAGCGGCTTCACTTCGGGCAGTTGTCGGTAGATAATCCATTGCTGGGCAAGGGTAAGCACGTTCGACATCAACCAGTACAGAATAAACGCCGATGCCCATTGTCCCTGCCACATAAAGAAGAACAGCATAAGCGGCGAGAAAATCGCCATCTGCTTTGCCTGTTCGATTTGCGCCGGGTCTGCCGACATTTGCGGGCTAAAGCGCGTTTGGAAATACATCGAAACGGCGTAGGCGACCATCAAAGCCAAGTCGGCTTCGGCGAGATTCGGAGCAATCGCGCCCTTGAACGGAAACGCCCAGTCCTGCGATGCCGCACCGTTCGCGGGGTTAATCCACAGAAAAAAGTGCTTCGTGAAGTGAAACTGGTAGTGCGCTATCACCTGATACATCAGAATCGTGATCGGCCACTGCGCAAGAAGCGGGAGACAACCGGCGAACTGATTGACGCCATGCTTTTTGTTGAACTCCTGCATCTTCTCATGCGCGAGCATCGGTTCGTCTTTGTACTTGTCCTGAATCTTTTTCATTTCCGGCTGATACCGCTTCATCTCGTTCGCGTGAACAAGGGCGGCTTTTCGCAGGGGCCACGTCGCCAGCGTCACGGCAAGCGCGATGGCGAACAAGCACAGCACGGCGTTGTTATTCGCCAGTTTCATCAGGGCGTCCATCACCGCGTACCACGTGGTTTTGGCGTTTTGCGCGTCTAAATCGTAGACTACACGGTCGTACAGAGCCGTCGCGGTTTGCGGCAGTTCAGACGATTTTCCCAAACTGCCCACCGGATATTCTTTCACCGTTTTTTTGAGCAGTTGATACGCTTGTTGCTTCTGGTCGAGTTCGTCCGCCGTGATTCGCGCCGCTTCAATACTCGCTTCAAGCCCGGTGGCGGTTTCCTTGTACCGACTCGCCGCGACCGTGTAATAGGTGGCAGTTTCGGTGAACAGTTTCGTGGCTTCGGTCTTGCTTCCGTCCGCTTTGGCTTTTAGGGCGGCGGTTTCCTTCGCCTTGCCGTCGGCAAGCGCGGTTTGCGGGTTTTCGCTCACCGGCACTTGCGGACCAAGTGGCGTCCCCGGAGCGCATCCCGCGCCGAAAAAGGCGAACAGTAGCACCGCGCAGAGTGCGGCAAGGGTCGCCGCGTAGGAGCGCGAACGTGTCGGCGATGGGGTTAAACGGTTCAAAGGCATCGGTTAAAACAAAACTTTCTGTTCAGCGCGATTCGCGCTCGCATCGGTCGGTACGGAAACCGCTTCGGGAACCGGATCGTGCCCGCCGGGACAAAACGGATGGCATCGCCCGATACGGCAAACACCGAACCACAGCCCGCGCCAAACCCCGTGTGCGATAATCGCTTGCACGGCGTACTCGGAGCAGGTCGGCGTAAAGCGGCAAACGGCAGGGCGATACGGCGCGGTTTTCTGGTAGGCGCGAATACACCATACCATAGCCGCCGCGAACGGACTGCCGATATTTTTCCTACTGTCGGTGGTTTGCGCTTGCATCAGGTATTGGACACGGAAGGCGCGGCATCGGTTGCACTGTGAATCAGTCCCGCCCGGCGCGACAGGTCGCGCACCGCGCTTTCCAGTTCTCTATACGCAACTTCGGCGGTCGGCGTTCGCGCTACGAAAACGGCATCGAACCCGATTTTCCAGCTTTCGCTATCGGTTCCGCTTCCGAGCAGTCGGCATACGTCACGCAGTCGTCGTTTGACGCGGTTGCGGTCGTGCGCCTTGCCGACCTTCTTCGACACGGAAAAGCCCCATCGCCGCGTAGAAGCGTCCGCGCTTTCCCTGCCGTACCAGCGTACATGAAGCACAAGGAGCGCGTTCGCCCACGATTTTTTCCGCGCATACACCGCGTTAAAATCACGGCGACGGGCGAGGCGATGGGGCTTGGGTAGCATAAGGAAACGCTAACACAGTCGGCGGATTTACCCGCCGACTGAAAGAGGGAACGTTACGATTTAGTGCTTGTAGGCGAAAACGGTCAGACGGTGACGACCGCGTGCGCGGCGGCGGCGAAGCACGTTCTGTCCGTCAAGGGTTTGCATCCGTTTGCGGAAGCCATGCACGCGCAGTCGGCGGCGGTTTTTCGGTTGCCAAGTTCGTTTCATAAAATCACTCTCCTATCAAAATATCCCGCACAGTGTATCGCGCCCTGACGCGCCGTGCAACCGTTGCATAAAGGGCGGTTTCGGGGGTACAGTACGAGTATTATGGCAGGCGTAAACCCTTATATCACAGAACGAGTGTACGAGAAACCCAAACAACCGTACCAGATCACTATTTTGCACGACAATGACCCGCACGTCATCACCGTGAATCCCAAAGACCTGCCGTATGAGCGGTCGGGGCTAATCGGTTCGATTTTAGATATTTGCGAGGGACACGACATTCCGCTGGAGCATACCTGCGGCGGCGTGGTCGCCTGCTCGACGTGCCATATTATTGTGCGCGAAGGGATGGACACGTGCAACGAAGCCTCGGACGAAGAGTTAGACCAATTGGAGAACGCGCCCGGTCAAACGCGGTTATCGCGCCTCGGTTGCCAGTGCGTCCCGAACGGCACGAAACCGGTGGTGATCGAGATTCCCGGTTGGAACCGCAACGCCGTGAAGGAAACGCCGCACTAAGCCGCCTCACCGGTTGGCGGGGCGGAACTTGCGGGCGACAATCTGCGCGATAATTATTTCCGATATAATTATCGTCGCCAGCCCGACCAATCCCTGCACCAGCAGAGTGAGAGTGAACTGCCAACCGGCTTGGTAAAAATGCGGCATCGTGAAATACTGCACGATGCGCCAGATGAGCGCGTTTATCACGTTCGCGGCAATCAGACTACCAACCATGGAGGGGCGTTTCGCCAACAAACCGACCCCGCTTCCGACAACTATCACCACCGCCGCCGACCAGACGAACGAGACCAGACCGAACCAGAAAGTCATTCCGTTTCCGGTCGAGAACCCTGACCGAAAAAGCACGTTCGATGCCAACATCCAAAGAAACTGCATCGCCAAACTCAATGCACCCACCGCGACGGTTAGCAATGCCGCTTCGCCAACGCGGTACGCGGTGGAAACCGTGTGTTGTTTCTCCTGTGCCGCGTAGAACGCGGTCACGGCGGGCGCGTGCGTTAGTTCCGGTAGGGGAGCGGTCTGCGTTTCCGTCGTGTCGGTTTCGCGTCCGGTCGGTTGCCGGTACTGTTGCTCGCTCTCGGTTTCCTCGTTTTGTTGTAGCATCATAACCGTATCGTACCCGTTTCGCGGCGTTTGCCCTCTTGACCGCTCCCCTAACCCGTGGTAATAAGGAAAGGCATACCCGGTTTGAAACGTCCGAAAGGCTAACTTCCCTTATGTCCCTGATTCGACGCACCGTTTTATGCTCGCTTGCTGCCTATTCCTTGTTCGCCGCACCGCTTGCGTGGGCGCAGGAAGAAACCCCGCCCCCTCCCATCGAAGCGACCTACCCCGTGTCGCCGGAAGAAACAGCCGAAGTCGCGCCGCCTGCCGCGTTCACACTCGATGGCGAAGTACGGGCGATGTGGGTGGTGCGCGATTCGATGACCTCGCCCGCGAAGATTCGCAACGCCGTCGCGCTGGCGAAGAAGCACGGTTTCAATACGTTGTTTGTGCAGGTGCGCGGGCGCGGCGATGCGTTCTATGATTCCGCTTACGAACCACGCTCTGAGGAACTCGCAGGTAGTGCGGCGGATTTTGACCCGCTGACGGTAGCGGTAACCGAGGCACACAACGCGGGTTTGGAAATCCACGCTTGGATGAACACCTGCCTCGTTTGGCACAAAGCCCGTGCTCCGTACTCGCGCAAGCACGTGGTCAACGCGCACCCTGAATGGCTCGTGCGTGACAAAAACAATCGTGTCCAGCGCACCGAAAGCAAGGACTGCGAGGGCGCGTTTCTAAACCCCGCGCTTCCCGAAGTGCAAACGTACCTGCAAAGCGTGTTCGCCGATGTCGCCACGCGCTACGACGTGGACGGGATTCACCTTGACTACGTGCGCCTTCCTGCAAACCGGTTTTCGTTCGGAAACGCGGATGTCGCCCTGTTTCGGCAGTGGCTTGCGCCGCGCCTGACGAAAAACGAGATTGATTACGCCGACTCCAAAACGAAAAAAGGTAGCCGCCTCGCGTGGTATCATCTGCACCCGAAGGAATGGGCGACGTGGCGGCAGAACAACCTGACCGAAACCGTGCGCGGTATTTCCGAAGCGGTTCACGCCGCGAAGCCCGACGCGATTGTTTCCGCCGCCGTGTTCCCGAACTACAACGTCGCAAAGAACGACAAGGGGCAGGCGTGGCGCGATTGGCTCAACGACGGTCTAATTGATGCCGCTTGCCCGATGAGTTATAACCGCTCGACCGCATTGGTGGCAAGCCAAATCCGCGAGGCGGTTTTAGCGTGTCCGGGTAAGCCGATTATCGCCGGTGTCGGGGCGTGGCAGGTTCCGTCGGGGTCGGCGGTGGCGAAGGGGCAAGCGTTCCGTAGCCTCGGCACGGCGGGAATCAATTTCTTTTCCTATGATGGCATGACGCGAAACGGGCGTTCGGAAAAATACCTGAACTCGGTCGGGCGCGGCTTGTTTTCGTCGCGGTCGGCTCCGCGCAACTGGCGACGCGGGCAGAAACCAGTTCCCGCCCCGAAGCCCGAAGGCGGTTCGGGTGAGTAGCCGCGATTTACTCGTCGCGCCGGAGACGGTCGGGATTGACCGCGACCGGTGCGCCCGCGCATTGGAAGTGCTTCGCGCCGGGGTCGGCGCGGCGTACCCCGGCGCG
>JACMIU010000215.1 GCA_014380985.1 Armatimonadota bacterium
AAATAGGAGCGGGCGTACAATACATCATCTCGAACCCGAAAGGTATCTCTGATGGAACTATTTACCGACACGCACAAAGCCGAACTGCACGAGCGCGGCTATACCCTGTTACCTAGCGTCTTCTCCGCCGAAGACATGATCGCGCTTGCCGCGAATATCGAGCGACAGCAACAGGCACACGAGGCGCAACTGCGCGAAATGGGCGGAACGGGCGGCATTTCCCGCGCCGACGAAATCACGTTTTCCGACCACTTAGCCGAGCGCGACCCGGCGATTGAAGCGTTCGCCCGCCGACCGGAGTTTGTGGCGATCACCAACGCTGTTCTTGGGGGCGACGTTGACCTGTACTGGAACCAATCGGTTTTCAAAATGCCCGAAGGCGCGAAAGAGTTTCCGTGGCATCAGGACGACGCCTATACCCCGGTCACGCCGTCGCCGTATCTGACGCTCTGGCTTTCGCTCAACGGCGCGACCGTGGAGAACGGCACGGTATCCGTCATGCCCGAATCGCATAAACAAGGCTTGGTTGAGCATACTCCGTCGCCGATTGGCTTGGTCTGCCACGACGCCGCCGACCCTGACCAAGGCGTTGCGATAGAGGTTCCGGCGGGCGGAATCGCCGCGTTCTGGTCAACCACGATGCACAAATCAGGGGTCAACTCGTCGAAGGGGATTCGGAAAGCGTTCATTCTGCAGTACAGCAAAGCCCCACTCGCCCTGATAGCCACTGGCGAACCGGTAGAGAATCAAATCGCGCTGACGCGGGGCGGAGTTCCCGTCAAGGCATAGCCGATTCATCGCTCCCCCAAAAACGCCGGGCAGGTCGCCCGGCGTTCTTTATTGCGTCCCGCTTCGTTTGACAATCGGCGGAAGCGGGCAAAACAACCGGGATGGAACCGAACACCGATTCAACAAATCCCGTTGCTGATACTGCGATGGCGACCGGAACCGACGATGAACCCGAAATGACTATCGCCGATAAACACGCGGGCGATACGCTTCCCGACCCCGACGGCACACTAACCGAAGCCGAAGCCGCCGAACTTTTGGGAGCAGATGAAACGAACGAAGAAACAGGAGAAAAACAATGAGTATCAATTACACGCCGAACACCAACAGTTCGGCACAAACCGCCGACCTTCCGCCGACCGCGACGATCACCGGAAAGGGTGGACACCCGAACGTGTCCGACACCGAGCGTGTCATTTCCGGCGTCGCCGGGGCGGTGATTGCCGGATACGCTTTGACGCAAACCAAAAATACGCTTGGCACGGCATTGCCGCTCGGCTTGCTCGGCGGCTATTTGCTGTATCGCGGCGCGACCGGCAACTGCCCGACGTATACCGCGCTTCGCACCGGAACTGGTCAGCAGACCGATAGCAAGATCGCCGTGATTCCCGAAGGGCAGGGGATCAAAATTGTCAAAGCGATGACGATACAAAAACCGGCAAGCGAGCTGTATACGTTCTGGCGCAACTTCGAGAACCTGCCGGTTTTTATGAAGCACTTGGAAGCCGTGACCGTCACCGACGAAACGCACTCGTCGTGGACGGCAAAAGCACCGTTCGGACAAACCGTATCGTGGGACGCCGAGATCCTGTCGGATGAGCCGAATAAACGAATTGTCTGGCGCAGTCTGGAACACGCCGATATTCCGAACACCGGCACGGTACGCTTCGAGGAACTGTCCGCCGGGCGTGGAACCGCTGTGACTGTGTCGCTGGAATACAACCCGCCACTTGGAATGGTCGGTGCTGTGGTCGCCAAAATGTTCGGCGAGGAGCCGGGAACGCAAGTTCATGACTCGCTCCGCCGCTTCAAGGAACTGATGGAAACCGGCGAACTGCCGACGATTCAGGGGCAACCGAATGGTGTTTTGGGGCGCAACAAAACGGAGGGAATGGCATGAGCGACAAGCAAGATCAAAAGAAAAAAGACGGCGAACGCACCGACAAGAAGCACAAAGAAATGCACGAAGCCGTAGCCGACCGCAAGGAACAGGCAAAGCGCACCGCCGAAGGCGACCCGCACCAACGTGACCCGGACGAAACCAACCGCTCCGGCACGAAAAGTTAAAAACACGAAGAAATAGGAAGAACATAACAACGAATGAAGGCCTTAGCATGGCACGGCAAGAACGACGTGCGAATAGATAACGTACCCGATCCCAAAATTATCAACGACCGGGACGCGATTATAAAGATTACTTCGACTGCGATTTGCGGCTCCGACCTGCATCTGTACAACGGTTTCACGCCGGGCATGATGGCGGGGGACATTCTCGGTCACGAGTTTATGGGCGAAGTGGTCGAAACCGGCAAGGGTGTTTCCGGCGAAAAACTCAAAAAAGGCGACCGCGTTGTCGTACCATTCAATATCGCCTGTGGCAACTGCTTCTTCTGTAAGCGCGACTTGTATTCGTCGTGCGACAATACTAACCCGAACGCGGGACTGGTCGAAAAGCAGTACGGCTACGCCGGTAGTGCGTTGTTCGGCTACTCGCACACGCTCGGCGGCTACGCGGGCGGGCAGGCGGAATACGTTCGCGTCCCGTTCGCCGATGTCGGACCGTACAAAGTCCCTGAAGGCTTAACCGACGAACAAGTTTTGTTTCTGACCGACATTTTTCCGACTGGCTACATGGCTGCGGAAAACTGCAACATCCAACCGGGCGATACGGTGGCGGTTTGGGGCGCGGGCCCCGTGGGGCTTTTTGCCATCAAGTCGGCGTTTCTCTTAGGCGCGGAGCGGGTCCTTGCGATTGACCGCTTTCCCGAACGCCTTGCCCTCGCTCAGGAGGCGGGTGCGATTCCAATTAACTACGAGCAAACGCCGGTACAGGATGAGATTCGCGCTCAAACGCACGGTATGGGCGCGGACTCCTGCATTGACGCCGTTGGGCTTGAAGCACACGGCATTTCGCCCGACGCGATTTACGACAAAGTCATGCAGGTCGCCCGCCTCGGAACCGATCGAATCCACGTTCTGCGCGAAGCAATCATGGCGTGTCGCAAATCCGGCACGGTGTCGCTACCCGGCGTCTACGTCGGAATCGTGGACAAGATGCCAATGGGCGCGGCGTTCGGCAAGGGCTTGACGCTGAAGATGGGTCAAACGCACGTACAAAAATACCTGCCGAAACTGATGGGGCATATTCAGAATGGCGACCTCGACCCCACGTTCTTGATCACGCACACGTTGCCACTTGAACAGGCTCCCGAAGCGTACAAAATCTTCAAAGAGAAGAAAGATGGTTGCGTCAAAGTGGTGCTTAAGCCGCACACCGCGTAAGCACGAAGTACCTGTAAAAACCTCGCAAGCGAATCGCTCGCGGGGTTTTTCTTTACGTTGGTGAGTTGGCATCACACGCGGCGCAAACGTGATAGAGCGCGGCGAGCAGTTCCGGCAACACCCGGACAGTGCACGCCCCGGTTTCGTAAATCGCCCCGGCATATTTGAGACGGTAAAACTGCCACGTTTGCCCGTTGCTCGCCGCGCCGTATACATCTAACCGGTAGCCGTCGCGCTCGTTGTTCGCCCGGCACGTCGCCATCTCGCCGGATGTAACGTTTGCCTACATATCGAACAGACTCATTTGTTGCTTACCATCCTCGTGCGCCTTGCGCTTCGCGCCCGTGAGCGGTTTCGGGAAAAACCGCTCGAAGTCGTCGCCGATTGCTGCCTCAAGTCTTTGCGCGAACTTGTACAGTTTCGTTTGGTAATACTCGATGTCTTCGTCGTTGTCGTAGTCGGCGGCTAAGGCGAGTGATTTATCTTCGCGCTGGTACAGCACCGCGTAGTCGCCGACCTGCAAGCCTTTCATCGCTTCGGCGTTGCGCTTCCGCGCTTCCGACTTGAACGTATTTTCCGTGACCCGTTCGCGCCGGGCAATCTGCTCAATACCGAGTTCGCGGTTCTCGATTTTGGCGAACAGTTCGGCGTAGCAGTGTGCCAAATCCTCTTTCTTGTCGGCGAGAAGCAAATCCACGGCGGCATTCAGAAACGAGCGACCGAACTTCTCATCCGCCCGCGAGCGTAGCGACGATCCTTTAAAAACTTTCTTGCCGTCGTAGCCGACCAGCACGTAGTTTTTCGCCTTGAGCGACAGCATTACCGCGTAGCGACCGTCGAACGCAAGCCGGATTCCTTCCGGCATCGTGGTTCCCACGGCTTCCACGAACGCCTCATCGGTGTTCGGTTCTGCGCCTTCCGGCATCTGAAAATACACGCCGTCGGTGTCAATCTCGATCACCGTCGCGCCCCGCGTTTCGAGTTCGGCGGCGATTTGCTTCACGATTTCCTGCCCGATCTCGGTGACTTTCGCGGCGGCAACGTAGTCGTTGAAATAGAACGGTGCGCCGAGGTAGCCGTAGAACGAGTTGATCAGCAGTTTGTACGAGTTCTGCAAGCCGTCCCAATACGACGCGCCTTTGATATTGCTCTCGTCGTCGTACTTTTTGGCGAGTTTCTTGCCGATGATGCGCCGCTTTTTGAGTTCGTCTAAGAGCGGCAGGAACAAGCCGAGCGTATCCGTGGACGATGTGATGCGGTTCGTGAGCATGATGCTCGGATACAACGATTCGACATCCGCCTTGACGATATTTTGCAAAACACCGGACACGCGCATTTCGGTATAGCCGCCGCCATACGGCACGGGCGCGGACTGCCGCGCCACCGCTTGCTGACGCGCCAAATACGCCCGCACGAAAATGCTGTTAATCTTCTCGCCCGAACCGGTGACACAAACGTTCTGGTACGAGTCGCCGACCATCTGCGTTTGGTAAAACTCCGTCGGGCAGACGACTTCGGCGAGGCGGCGGGTTTCGCGGACGTCGGCTAAGGCGTAGCGGCGCACCAAATCGGGGTCGGTTTTCCACGTATCGAGAATTACCGACCGGTCTAAGTACACGCGGTCGGGTTCGGCGATATGGTAGGTCACGGCGCACTCTTTCAAGCCATAGGAGCCAATTTCGCCCCGCGCAACGTCGAAACGTTGCGCGGCGAGAAGGGTATCCACGACGTGCCGCCCCCAAATATAGTGGGGGACAAACGGGCGCGTGTTCGCGCCAATCGCGCAGTTGCGCTCGTTCCCAATTCCCATTTCGGAATGATCGCGCCCCCACGTTAGCGGGACTTTGTGCGCCTTTGCCCGCGTCCGAATCCACGGCAAATCGAACGCGATCAGGTTATGCCCCTCGATCACGTCGGGGTTCCACTCTTGGATCAGTTCGCCGAGGCGCACGAGCATTTCGCGTTCGTCGCCGACCAACACGTCCTCATGCCCCCGGTTGTCGGACGCGACAATCATAAAAATGCAAGCGTCGGGCGCGACCGGCGACAGGTCGGACGTTTCTATGTCTATCTGCATCCGGCGCACATCGGGGAACGCCATGCCCTTGAACAGCGTCACGCCCTCGCCGATTAAGAAGTTTTTAATCGCGGAACCGTAGTCTAAATAATCGCGCCGTTCATCGCGCAGAATCCGCCGTCCCTCTTGAAACGCCCGCCACGACGCGAAATACGTCAGGTGCTTGTAGCCGTTCGTGCCTTCCAAAACCACCGTGGCATGAACATCGGGCAGGGGACGCGGGTCGCGCATAATCAGCCACGGATAAAACGGCATCGTTTCCAAAACCGTGTCCTCGGAATCTTTAGGGCGCACGAAAAGGGTCGCGGTCGGGGGAACGGCGCGGGTATCGGTCTCCACGGCAACAATGCGCTGTGCCGGGTGGACGCCGTACAGCACGTTGTCAAGGTCGGCTTTGGTGAGCGGGGCAGGGGACGTGGGGGCGGATTCAGTAGATTCGGTAGATTCGGTTTGCACGGTAGTATTGTACCGCGCCGAACGCCGCTGGATACACGAACTTTTTTCAAAAAACCGGTAAGATAACGAACACATGAGCGCAGTAGTAAATAACGGGAACGCCGCGCCGTTTTCGCCGCGAGCCGAGCGCGACCGATTATACACGGTTTGTCTGCGCCTGACGGGGAACGCCGACGCCGCCGACGATTTGGCGCAGGAAACGGTGCTTATCGGACTGCGGCGGGTGGCGACGAACAACGCGCCCCGCGACTGGTCGCCGTATCTGTTCGGAATCGCCCGCAAATTGTGTGCGGCTTGGCGGGCGCGGCGCGGGTTGGACGAAGCATACACCGTTTCCTTGGAAGGCGAACCCGCGCTTGCAGATTTCGCCCTTGCCGACATGACCGCGCCCGATCCGCTGGCAACACTGCTTCAGGACGAACGCGAGCAACTTTTAGATGCGGCGTTGCTGATGCTCAAAGACACGGCGCGGCAGACCTTGATTGCGCGGTACGTTGACGGGTTGCCGCTCCGCGAGATCGCCGAACAAAGCGGAGTTTCGGAAAACGCGGCAACCGTGCGGGTTCATCGCGGCTTGGACGCCTTGCGAAATGTGCTACAAACCACGCTACGACCGCAAGCGGCGGCACATGGTTTGCTTCCCGCCGAGGCGGCACAAGGCTGGCGCGAAACGCTGTTGTTTTGTCCCCGTTGCGGACAAAATCGGTTGCAAGGGCGGTTCGTGCCGGGAGCAAAATTCGCGCTTCGTTGCCCGACCTGCACCGGAATGCTCGACGG
>JACMIU010000024.1 GCA_014380985.1 Armatimonadota bacterium
GCACGCGCATCTATCCGCTTCCCGCGAAGGGAACGCGTACCGTGCGCCTGTCGTTCGTGGGAGAGGCGCACGGGGGAAGCGGCGAAGCGACTGTGACCGTTCCCGTGCGCTGGAACCAGACCGTGCCGGTGATGACCGTGAAAGTCGTGTCGGACGCTCCGGCTACGCTGTCGCTCGGCGGCAAAGACCGCGAACTAATCCGCGAGGAAACGCCCGGCACACTCACAAAAACGCTGGAAAACGTTCTCGTGAACGGTGATTTAACGGTGCGAATCCAAACCGCCGCGTCGCAAGCGATTCGTGACGGCATAATGATCGAAACGTCCACGAAGCGTAGCGGCGTGGCGCAGACATTTTTCGCGGTGCTGGAGCGGACGCCCGCGCCGACAACCGTTGCGCCGACGGTTCGCACCGGGCAAACGATCGGCTTGATTTGGGACGCTTCGCTTTCGCGCCGAACCGCCGACATTGACCGCGAACTGCGCTTTTTGCAAACCCTCGCGCAAACCAAATGGCGCGACTCCACGGTGGAAGTCACGATTTTGCGCGACCGCGCCGAACCCGGCGGCACGTTCCGCATCACAAACGGCGACGCTAACGCGCTTGCCGCCTTCCTGAAAAAGATTCCCCTCGACGGCGGCACGACGTACCGGCGCGTGTTCCCTGCGAACCCGGCGACCCCGCCCGCGTATTATCTGCTGTTTAGCGACGGCTTGGAAACGCTCGGCGAAGGAGGCCCGACCATGCCCGCCGCGCCGGTTTGGGTGGTCAACTCGGACGCCGCGAGCGACACCAACAAACTGCGTCTGATGGCGTCGGCGTCGGGCGGCGATTTGGTGAACCCGACCGGGTACGCGGTTAGCGATGCGGCACAGGCGCAAGCCGTGGGCGAATCGCCGTACTCGCTTTTGTCGGTCACGGTGGATGCGGGCAAAATCGGGGGGCTGACCGCGCCGGGCGTGTCGCCGGTGAAGTCCGCGAACGCGGTGGCGGTGGCGGGGCGGTTAGTGTCGGACATCGCAACCATCACCCTGCGTTACGGCTACCCCGGCGCGACCGCACCGACCGCGACGCGCACCGTGACCCTGAGCCAACCGGCGACAACCGCACCGTCGTCCGGCTTGGTCGGCTACCTATGGGCGAAGCGCACCGCCGACCTTCTCAGCGCACAGCCGCAGAAAAACCGCGACGCTCTGCGGCAAATCGGGCAGGAATATGGCATCGTTACGCCGGGATCGTCACTTCTGGTGCTGGAAACGTTGGCGCAATCCCTTCAGTATGGCATTGCCCCGGCGCGAACACGAAAGGCGTTGTACGCGCAGTACGTGGCGGAGGTCGAAAAACGCGGCGTCGCCGAAAAGCGCGAAACGACCGACACGACGAACGACGCGGTAGTACGGTGGCGCAAGCGGGTCAAGCATTGGGCGACGCCGTTCAAAGTCGCCGACAGCTTCCGCTACAAGGGGCGTGTCGTGCGACAAGACGTTGGGAGCATGACTTCAGGAAGAGGTATGGGCGTCGCCGCTTCCGCGCCCGC
>JACMIU010000025.1 GCA_014380985.1 Armatimonadota bacterium
GTATGAAGGTCGAGTGGTAAGCAGCTTGTAGCACGCGTGGCATGCGAAACGGCGCGACAGTGAGAACATCCACTGCCGCGCCGTTTTCTTTTTCTGCGCTCTCGTAAGCGAACTAGCGATACAACAGATACGGCTTGACGAGGTTGGAGAACTTCACGGCATCGGCATCCCACTGCTTGATGAGCGCGTCTACCGTGTTTTGCTCGACAGCTTTGGTGAGCTGATCGGTGCCAGCGAGTCGATCGATAGAACGCGTGCGACCGGCTGCGTTCACCGATGGTTCGCGCCATGCGCGACAGGGCGTGACCCAGATCACCGATTTCGTCATCGTCCTGCGGGTATTCCCCCGTGAGTAGCCGCGTAGTATCGCCGCGTTCCACCTCCTCGGCGGCAAGGCGCAACTCCTCGATGGGGCGCGTGATACTGACCGCGAAGAAGCGAGCAAGCACAACGGCAATCACCATCGCCACTACCGGAATCGCCCATGTGAAGATCACCCGCCATTGCTCGCTCAGGTTGGCACGTTGGAGTTGTTCCTCGCGGTACGCCTCGGACGCTCCCACCAACCGGTCAAGCGCGGTCTCGACTCCGACAAAGCCGCGAGCGGAACGGTTTACCGCGCCTTTGGCGATACCGATGTTGCGCTGGGGAAAATCGCGGTCGGCAGCGGCGAACTCCGAATTGGCGAACTTATCGTACCAGCGGCGATAGGCGGAATCGGCGAGGCGCAACTGTGCGTCGAGCGACTGATTATTTTGCGCGGCGACAAAATCCCGCATTCGCAAGAAACGTTCGCGGTAATCGTCGCGGGAGCCGCGAAACTGTTCACGGAAATTGGGGTCGCTGTACAGCAGGAAGCCGCGCAAATCGCTCTCACTGTCGCGGGCGGCACGGCGAAGCGCATACGCATTGTCCACGAACGACGCGGTTTGCGCGTAGTCCTTGATCGCCCGACCGACAAACGACGTGAACAAAAGCGGCACGACCAGACCAGCAACCAGCGAAATCATCAGCGGCAACAAGTAACCGATGAAAATGCGAACCGCGATACGCCGCGACCCGAAAAGAAGCGACGGCGCGGGCGCGGCGGCGGTTTCTTCCGGCGGAGCGTTCTTGGCGAGGCTCACAGCAGGTTTTCCAGACCGATAACTAAGCCGCGCCGGGAGCGGATCTGTCGCACGGCGAGAAGCACGCCGGGCATGAACGAAGCGCGGTCGGTGCTGTCGTGTCGCAAGGAGAGACGTTGCCCCGCACCGCCGAAAATCACCTCCTGTGACGCGACAAAGCCGGGTAGCCGGACGCTATGCACGGGAACACCATGCGTATTTGCGCCCCGCGCCCCGGATTCGTCCGGCGCGGTCGCCCCCGGCGTCACATTCGCTTCCGCCCGTCCCTCGGCGATTAACTGCGCGGTGCGTATCGCGGTTCCCGAAGGCGCGTCCAATTTGCGCTCGTGGTGCAGTTCGATAATCTCGGCGGCGGGAAAGTAGCGGGCGGCATCTTTGGCGAAACGCATCAGTAACACCGCGCCGAGGGCGAAGTTTGGGGCGAGCAGGGCGGGCGTGTCAAAACGTTCGCAGAGCGCGGCGATTTCGGCGCGGTCGGTTTCGGAAAGTCCGGTCGCGCCAATCAGCACCGGAACCGAAGCGGACAGCGCGGCGCGAACATTGCTCATTACGCTCGTCGGCGTGGAAAACTCCACCAGTACGTCGGGACGCGACGACGCAAGCAACGCGGCAACATCATCACCGCGCCCGATTTCGGCGACGATTTGCATATCCGGCGCGTCGTTCACGGCAAGCACTGTTTCGCGCCCCATACGCCCCCAAGCCCCGGCAACGGCGACGCGAACGGGGGTATCTGACGTAGCGGGCGCGATATTCATTGGTTTGTTATACCGCACGGGAGACGCAGGAAACAAGACCAACCACGGGGAAGATTACAAGCCGCGCACCGACAAAAGAATCGTTTCGTGCGGTTGCACTCGAAACGTTGCCTCGCGTCCCAAATCGGCGACATCCTCGCGCTTCCACAGGTTGCGTACCGCTTTCGGCGTGTCGAGCAGACCGATGTCGGCGGCACGCAGTTTGACGTTCGCGCCGCTTGACCCGCGATTGAATAGAGCGACCGCCATAGAACCGTCGGCTAACGGTTTGCGCCACGTTTCACAGTCTCCGTGCCGCGCCACGCGCCGCCCGACCTTGCCGAGCGGGTCTTGATTCACCGCCAGCACTTCGGGATTCGTGAGGAGCGACAGCGTTTGTTCGTCCATCGTCCGCAAATCGCACCCGATCATCAGCGGTGAGCAAGCGAAACACCAGAGCGACATATGCGTTTGATACTCGAGGAACGACAACCCGCCGCCGCCAATCGCGCCCTTCCCTTTTAAGCCGACGACCAGCATATCCAGATCGTTCCATGCTCCCGCCCCCGCGTACTCGGCGAGGCGGTCGGCAGTGTCAAACGCGCTGTCAA
>JACMIU010000026.1 GCA_014380985.1 Armatimonadota bacterium
AAGCGGCGGACTGGCGTTCGTGACGCGCATCGAGGGCGACTTGAGCAGTGTTATCGGCTTGCCCCTTCCCACCGTGCGCGAACTGCTCACGGCGTTCGGTGTGCCGCTCTACGCCGAATCAGTGTGATCGCGCACGCCAGTAGCATCGGTAGCCCCATCAGTCCCGCCGTGTTCGTTTCCGGGATAATCACTGTGCCTATAAAGTCGAGCGAAACGTTATCCACGCCGAGAAGGAGTTCCTGTTTGTTTTTTACCACGGCGAAGCGAAGTGTGTAGTTCTGTCCGATCTGCAAGCCGCTGGTGACATCTACTTGCTGATTTTCCCAACCTTCGTTCGCGCTTTGCGCGAAGGGAGCCTTCACCGTTCGGATGATGTCGGAAGCGTTTGTGGAAAGCGGGCTTGCCCCGCCCCGCAAAATATCAATGCGGGCGTGCTGATTGATTGGTTCGCCGGTAATGGAATCAGGGGTTCCTTTCGTGTAGTCGAGTCCGAACTCGCTACCCAAGACCCTTAGCTCGAAAGGGTCACTCGCAAAAAACTGGTAGCGAAGCGTGACGCTTGTGACGCTGGTCGCGTTTCCCGGCAGACTGAACGACTGAAACAGGCTGTGCGCTCCGGGACCCGCTTCGCTACTATCGGCGTTGGCAATCGTGCTGACCGCGTACAGATTGCCCCCGCCGGGCGTGAGACCGTTCCCCGGTGTATCCAACACGCTCGCCGATTGCACCGTGGTTCCCGGCACATCCAGATAAAACTGCCCGATACTGCCAGCCTGCTCAAAGCGCGTCCAACCAGGGGCGTTGCCGCTCACCGGCGTCGCTTCAAAATTGCCATTCGTCAGCAGTTCAATCGCCGACGCGGGGCGAGGAAACATTCCCGCAAGGGCGGCGCAAATGACCGTCCCTATCCCAAAAAGGGCGACGCCCACGCGCCCCGCTCTCATTGCACAAATCACCATATATTCCGTCTTTCTGCGTGTTTCTCGGACGTTAAAACGTTCCGGTGGAAGCGTTCCGCTGTACACGCTTCGCGTGGGGAACCGCGAAGCCTCGACCCGAAGGCTTCCACCGGAACGTTTTAACGTCCGTCTACCAATCTTATTTCATAAAACCCATATCGGTCGGCGAGAAGCGGGATAGGTTCGGCAGGAACGATTCCATTTCGCTCGAACTGATGCCGAACCATTTGCAGAGCGTCGCCGCGTACTGATCCACGGAGGTTGACGGCAGGAGCCGCCCGCGAGCGTTGCTTCCGGTATCCACGTCGTCGGGACCGCCAAGAACGAGCGACGGGTATTTGCCGTACATTTTGCCACCGTTCACGTCGCCACCGAGAACAAGAGCGTGCGAACCCCACGCATGGTCGGTTCCCGCGTCGGCGTTTTGAATCGTGCGCCCGAACTCCGACAGCGTGAACGTGGTCACATCCTCGTTAAGTCCCTGCGCGGCGAACGAGGCGTGCAGTGCCGCCAAGCCGTCGTTGAGCGTTTTCATCAGGTTCGGGTGCGTGTTCAGTTGCAGGTCGTGCGTGTCGAAACCGCCGAGCGACGCGAAAAATATCTGCCGCTTGTTCTGGCTCAGGTCGTTTCGCGCCGCGATAATCGCCGCTATTTGCCGCATTTGCGAAC
>JACMIU010000216.1 GCA_014380985.1 Armatimonadota bacterium
CACGGTGATCGCGCCGCGCCGCGAACCGGTTCCCGTGGCTGTGCCGGTTGCCCCGGCTCCGGTTGCTGTCGCCGATCCGGTAGCAGAACCCGCGCCGAAGCCGGGGGTGCGCTGGTGGTACTATCTGTGTCTGCTACTCGCGTTCGCGCCGCCCGGCGTGGTTGCCGTGGTGGAGCAGACGCGCCCGTGGCAGTCATGGACGAGTGATTCGGTCGGAGTGTACTTATTGGCGGGCGAGATAACCGGGTTATTGTCCGCGATGTTGTTTCTCTTGGCGGTAGGAACGCGAATGCCGTGGGGCGCACGACTTTTGCTACTCATTCCTATCGGAATCGGGGGCGTGTGCATGGGTGGCGTGGTGGCGAAAGCCGCCGAAACCAGCACCGGCGAAGTACGCATAGTTTTGACTCTGATTTTCGGCGTTGCTCCTTTGGCGTTTTTGATGCTACAGGCGATCACGGCACGGGTGCTGTGGCGTTTGTGGCTGGGGGTATACATTGCTCTGGCGGCAATCGCTTGCGGTTGTTTCGCCGCGGCACTTACATCGGTGTAACGAAGCCGTTATCACTTCGTTTCGGAAAGAAAAAATTATGACACCACGAAAATATATCGGTTGGGGCGTTCTGGCATTATTTGTCCTCGGCATCGGCAACTTCGCCGTGGGCAACCTGCAAACCCGCGGTTCGCTTGGCAAGGTGGAAAAAGGCGGCGCGGAAGCCGACACGGGAGTGCGCGAACTAATGGCGCGAAATGTTTTGTTCGATGCTTTGCAGGGCGGCGCGGCTCCCAAAACCCGGCTCAACGCTATCGCGTCGCTCACGGCGTCGGCGAAAACCGGCAAGAATCCCGAATCGTTCACGCAACTATTGCAGATGCTCAAAGACCCCGACACGGAGATGATTCAGGAAAAGACGCACCCCGTGCGCGATGCCGCCACCGCCGCCGTGGCGTCGGTTGGGACGCTGTATCCCGACCTGCTTTTGGACGCCGCGAAGAACGCCGACGGTGCGATTCGGGATCAGTCCCGCGCCGCACTGACCACGATTGGCGCACCGCTACAAACGCAGATGGCGGCACGGTTGGAGGACGCCGCGCTTCGCTCGCCGGTCGGCGGGATTTTAGCCGGTATTGGCGCGGACACGGTGGGACTGGTGACGCCGTACCTGTCGCCCGAGGCACTGGCAAAGTTCAAAGACAAGCCCGACGATTTAGTCGCCGCGAAACTGCAACTGATAGAAATCATGGGCAAATATACCGTGACCGACGCGGCAACGGCGGTGCTACCGTTCGAGAACGACCCGGAACCGAACGTGCGCCGCGCCGTGATTACCGCGCTGGCGAATATCGCCGACCCGGTAGGCGAGCCGGTTTTGCGGAAGGCGTTGGCGAACCCGGAAACCGACGCTTCCAGCCGTGCCGCCGCCGCCGCGACTCTCGGTGCGTTCGGCACGGTTCCGGCGAACGACGCGATGGTCACGGCACTCGGCGATTTTGACCTTGCCGTCGCCGACGCCGCCGCGACGGGCTTGGGACGTGCCATAAAAACCAACGAAGCCACAGCCCGCGTCGCCATTGAGCGTGCTTTGGCCTCGCCGGACGCCGCCGTCCGCGCCCGTGCCGCGTCCGCGACCGCCGCGATGACGAATCCCGATCTGGCGAAGCAAGCACTTGCCGACACCGACGCCGAGGTTCGCATGGCAGGAGCCACCGCACTCGGCGCGATTCTGACCCGGCGCGGCGTAGGCGCAATCATGCCCGCTGACGCCGCGCCGCTAATTGCCGCTCTGCGCGATTCGACCGGCGCGGTCGCCGCCGCCGCGCAACAAGCCCTTGTGTCGGTGGGCGCACCGGTGGTTCCCGCGGTCGCCGCGCTCCTGTCCGACCCGCAGGACACCACCGCCTACTACGCGGTTCGGACGCTCTCGGCGATTGGTGCGCCATCGCTCCCCGTGCTACTGACGACTGCACAGGCGGGTAAACCCGGTGCTCGCTGGGCGGCGGTTACATTAGGCGAAATCGGCGACGTATCGGCGACGCCGGTTTTGGAATCGCTGAAGAACGCCCCCGACGCGGCAACGGCAGAAGCGGCAACCGACGCACTGGCGAAAATCGGCGGATAGGCGCAAACGCGAAAAGCGGGCGACACCAGTCTGGTGTCGCCCGCATTTCGCGTTTGTAAGGAGAGAGAGAGATTCGAACTCTCGGTGGCTCATCACCACATCCGCTTTCGAGGCGGACGCACTAGACCACTATGCGACCTCTCCCTATTGCTCGGCGATTCTCACGCCGAAATCCCGCCTGAGGGACTCGA
>JACMIU010000217.1 GCA_014380985.1 Armatimonadota bacterium
ACCGAAGCCGACGTGACCGATACGCCGAACGCCGTTCCCCTGCCGCATATCGAGGGGGCAATCAAGTTCGAGAACGTGTCGTTCGGCTACGACAAAGTGCGCCGCGTTTTGGATAGCGTGGATTTGGATGTCAAGCCGGGCGAGATGATTGGTTTGGTCGGGCATTCGGGCGCGGGAAAAACCACGATTATCAACATGATTTCGCGCTTCTACGACCCGACCGAAGGGCGCATCCTGATTGATGGCGTGGACATGAAGCACGTCAAACTAAACGATCTGCGCCGCCAACTCGGTATCGTATTGCAGGAGCCATTCCTGTTTCCCGGCACGATTGCGGAAAATATCGCTTACGCCAACCCCGACGCTTCGCCTATCGAAATTATGCGGGCGGCGAAAGCGGCGAACGCACACGATTTCGTGATGCGCTTCCCCGACGGCTATGACACGCAGGTCGGCGAACGCGGGGTGCGTTTGTCGGGCGGCGAACGCCAACGCCTTTCGATTGCCCGCGCCGTGTTACACAACCCGCGCATCCTGATTCTGGACGAAGCCACGGCGTCGGTGGACACCGAAACCGAAGCCGAAATCCAGCAAGCGATTAGCCGCCTTATCGCCGGACGCACAACGTTCGCCATCGCGCACCGCCTCTCTACGCTTCGCAACGCCGACCGGTTGGTGGTGATGGATAAGGGCAAGGTCGCCGAAATCGGCACGCACGACGAACTGATGAACAAGGAAAACGGGATTTTCCGCCGGCTCGTCGAAATGCAACTCGAAATCAACAAACTGCGGGTTTACGAAGGGTAGGCGTTTTCTTCGCGGGACATTCGCCCCACGGGGAAAACGCCCTGCCCATATGACCATGACCGAACCTACCAACAAAACCGCCGCCTATATCCAAGCCCTTCGTGCCTACTCGCTTCCCGCGAGCGTCGCCTCCGTCCTGCTCGGCGTCGCGCTTGCCGGACGCGGCTACTTCGCGGACGACGACCGGGGCGCGTTCTCCCTTCTTACGCTCCTGCTCACGCTCGCGGGCGCAACTTTCGCGCACTTCGCGGGCAACGTGTTCAACGACTTTTTCGATTACGTGCGCGGCGTGGACACCAAGCCGGAGCAGGGGAGCGGCGTTCTGACGCAGGGCTTGCTGTCGGCGCGGGAGATGTTCGCGTTTGGCGCGGTGCTTCTCGCCGGTGCGCTTGTGTGCGGCGTCGCGTTACTGATCGTCTCGCCGGTCGCCGGGTCGCTCGTGTTGCCCCTTGCGACGTTCGGCGCGTTTGCCGCCGTGTTCTACGCCGCGTTTTTGAAGCGGTACGCGCTCGGCGATCTGCTGATTATGCTCGCGTTCGGCGTGGGGCTAACGGTGGGCGCGTATGGCGTGCAAGTCCCGGTAACGTCACTGGTGCAAGCGGCGCAGGTCGCCCTGCTCGCCCTGCCGCTGACGTTTCTCGTGGACGCGATTCTGCACGCAAATAATATCCGTGACCGCGAGGACGACCGGGCGGCGGGCGTTCGCACTATCGCCACGATTTTAAGCGTGGAGGGCGGGCGCGTCGTTTACGCCGTGCTATTGTTTACGCCGGTCGCTATAGTCGCGTCGCTCGTGGCGGCGCGAATCCTGCCGTGGACGTGCCTGTCGGTTTGGCTCACGGTTCCGGTTCTGATGAAGGGCTTCCGCACCGGCGACGTGCCGTTCGTCGCGCAAGCCCACCTTTTATTCGGGGTACTTTACGCGCTCTCCGTCGCCATCTCACCGCGCCCGTAGAATACCGCTCGTGAAACCATAGCAACCGAGACGACGGTTATGTTCATTTCGTTC
>JACMIU010000218.1 GCA_014380985.1 Armatimonadota bacterium
CTATGGCGAATGCTGACGGGGTTTGTTCCGCAAACCCGTCAGCCGGGCGAAGTATTCAACCACAAATCGCCGTGGCGGTAAGCGTGATTCCCCGTGCAACAATACTCTATGTTTGTGTGTCTCACAAGCGGAAAGACACGCAAAATCTATGGAATCGTACCCCGTTTCGTCCGGTCGCACCTACGTGAGATATTCCCCGACCGATACCGCCACGCTTACCAGTGCGGCACTTGTTCTGCTCTGCGTCGCCGCGCTTTTGGTTGGCATTTGGCAGTTGTGGAGTCAAGACGACTTTTTGAAGCACTCGCTACCCGTGACCGCCACGGTGACGGCGGTAGATGTTCGCACCGACTGGAGCAGAAAAAGAACAAGAAAAATGTACTCGCCGACGTTCACGTTCACGCCGACCGGCGCAAACGCTCCGGTAACGTTACGCTCGCGGATGGCAACGGGCAACCGGGTTGACGTCGGCGACTCGGTTCCGGTGCTTTACCGCGAAGGTAATCCCACCGATGCCGATCTCGAAAGCAACATGAAATCGTCGGTTGTCGGATGGGCGTTTGTTTTATTCGGCAGTATGGGCGTGTTCGCTACCGGATTTCACGTGTGCCGAATGCTTGTCGGTTACGAAACGAATACGCCGCCCGATTAAGGAAAACGCATGGAATCGCACCGTATCACCCCCGGCAAAAGTTTCGTGCGCTATCATTTCACCGATAGCGTCACGCTGATTCTCGCGTTTTTTGTCGCCGTATCGTTGGTTCTCTTTGGCATTGGCTTGCGCCATCTGATGTGGCAACAAAACTTCGCCGCGATTGCAATTGCCGCAACCGGCACGGTAACACGGATAGACACCGGTGAAAACGAGGGGCAGACTCTGTACCGCCCAACGGTGCGCTTCGCGCCCGCGCCGAATGCCGCGCCGGTTACCTTCCGCTCGCGGATGTCCACCGCGCATCCGTACCGGTTCGGCGAATCAGTAGTAGTGCGCTACGACCCGGCGAATCCGCGAAAAGCGGAACTATCAGACAACGTAGAAAACCCTTTTTTCACTTGGGGCTTGATGGTCACCGGAACGGTGGGCGCGGGCGCGTTCGGATGGTTGGTGCGAATGTTCACAAGGGGAATGGTGGTAGACGATAGCATAACGCAAGCGGACTAAGCCGAGCGATTCACCCATTCCCGCGTCGCCGCCATTTGGGAGAGGTTGGGGGCAATCGCCGCGCCTTGCGCGTTCAATGCGTCTACCGCTTCGTCCGCCGAAACGCCGTGCGCTTTCGCGTGGTACGCCGCCAGAATCGCGCCGGTTCGTTCGCGCCCCAACCGGCAATGGACGTAAACGCGGGCGTCGGGGTCGGACAGCGTGGTTTGTAGGAACGCTACGGCTTCGCCAAACTCGGCGTCGCCGGGAATCCCGCCGTCAGGGAGGGCGATATGCTTTCGGGCAATCGCGCTACCCGCCCCGGCAAGCGCGGCAACCGCTTCGCCGCCGACCTTGCC
>JACMIU010000219.1 GCA_014380985.1 Armatimonadota bacterium
ACGCTACGCCGCACTGGTTCTGTCCTACGGCAACACGTATCCCGATGAGGCGTTTGCGAACCTGCGAAACTTTCACCGGCGCGGCGGTTCGTTTATCACAACCGGGGTTCCGTTCACGCATCCGGTTCGGCGCGTCGCCGCACCGGATGGGTCGAATCGGCGCGAATGGCGCGACCTCGGACACACTGATACAGCGGCGCGGTTTGGCGCGGACGGTATCGGGGTCGGCGGCTTTACGGGCGGCGGGGCGGGGTTTCCAGTGACGATTCCCGAAGGCGATCCGTGGCACTTACGTGGCGTGGTGACGCCCGCGCCAAGCATCGCCCCGATGCCGCAGTGGCTCGATCCTGCGTCGCTTCCCACGGGAGCGCGGATCGTTCCCGCGCTCGGCGACGCCAAGCGACCACTTGCCGCGCTGTTGGTTCACACGGGGGGCAACTTCGCTGGTGCGGTAGATGCGTGGACGATGCGCGGGTACACGCCCGACCGCGACGACTACGAAACACGGCAGATTATCGCCCGTGCGTCCGTCGCCGTGCTGGAAAAACGTGGCGTGCTGGACGCCGCGCAAAAGGAAGCGGCACTGCAACGCCTCGACGACTTGCCACGCCCGACGATTTATACCGACCTCGTGCTACCGACACCAAAGCGGGCGTATCCCACCCTGCAGCCGAAGATGCCGCCACCGGCGCGGCATTTGCGCGTCGCCGATGTTCGCAAACTATCGCCCGATGAAAAACTGTTACTGATTTCTCTGCAAGGCATCGTGAACCGTACCCAGCCGCGCATCTACCTGCTTTTCGACAACGACGACATGGTTTGGCTACGCGAAATGCAGAAGCAAAGGCACACCGACGCGCCGGTGGTGCTATCCAACCCGTTCGCGCTACTCGCCGCGTTCAAGAGCGAGTACAAAGGCGCGGTGGTGTGCGACCCCGCCATCTACGTTTCGCCGTGCGTTGCCGTCGCCATCGCCGGAACGGATGATCTGCTCATCGCCAAAACGCCCGAACTCGCCCAGCGTTTCGGGCTTACCGTAACGACCGATTTGCGCGGAAAGTTCAAAAGCAACGCCGACGCGCTGGCGTATGTCCGCACGGACATTTTCCCGCGTCTCGACCCGTACCTGACGATTAGCCTTGACCCATCGCGCTACGATCAGGGGGGGTTGGATCAAATCATCGCGGCGCGTGGCTCGGCGTTCTGGATTACCGGGGTGAAACGCCAAAGGCTGCCCGGCGCGAACGGCGAAGCGGAAACCAAAGAGGTGCGAAACCTGCTGAAGATCATGCCGCTCGGCGCGGTCGTGCGCGGGTTCTGGTGGAACGGCGACGGGGGCGGAATGGACGAAGAAGCCGGGGTGGCGATGGCAAGTCGGCTCGGCAAGGTCACGATTGTCAGCGATTTAATTACCAACCTATCGGTGCATAGCGGCGTCCCGGCGGATACGCTTCGGCAGAAACCGCGCCCGCCCGCGCCGCCCTTCGACCGCACCAAAACCTACGTGGCGTTCACGATGAGCGACGGCGACAACCTTTGCACATGGCGTGGCTATTTCCGCCGCTACTTCGAGGACCCGGCGAGGGGAAGCGTTCCGGTCGGTTGGGGCATGGGACCGGCAATAATTGACCTCGCGCCGGGCTGGGCAAAATGGTACTACGATGCCGCGACGCCAAACGACGAGTTTTTCTGCGATGTGTCCGGCGCGGCGTACCTGTACCCGCCCGAATGGGGTTTGAGCCTGAAGGATCGCCCGCAGGCACTGCGCTCCTTCTACGATTTGACGCAAGACTACATGAACCGCATGGACATGAAAACCGTGCGCCTGATGAACACGAATACCGCGAACATCGCGCAGGTCGGTGCTCTCCTGCCGAAAGTAGAATACTTTGTCCCCGACTACGGACATCAGGGCGGGGAGATATACAACGATTTGACGTACACACTCCCGACCGGACAGTCGGTTTTCCGCGCCATTACCAACGGCGCGGGACCGGAAAACTTTGCCGCGCAGATACGAAAACGGGCGGGCAAGAATCGCCCCGCGTTTGTCAATGCGTTCATTTATAACTGGACGAGCAATATCTCCGACCTGAAGAAAACGATGGAACTGCTCGGCGACGATTATGTCGCTGTGTTGCCGTCGCAACTCGACGCGCTGTACCGCGCTTCCCGCGAAAAGACTGTCGCACCGCCGTAAGGTTGCGTCGCCCGCTTGCACCGGGTTATAATGGAAGCCGAAGATTATGCCGATTCCGACACTTGCCGCGCCCCCCGCGACGCTGGGGCAACAAGAAACCGAACTTCTCCGCTTCGTCGCGGCGCAGGTTTCGCCCGTCAGTGTCGGCGACGCGGAAAGTGGCTTCGGCGACCCGTCGAACCTGTCACGTTCCACGGTGAAAACCGTGCTGGAGCGACTGCACCGCAAGGGGTTTCTGGAACGGTTGCGCCGCGCCGATGGCGTATTTGTGTATCGTTCGTGCCTACCGGAGCGTGAACTAATGGGGTCGCTGGTAGGTCGGTTTGTGGAGCGTACTCTTGCCGGTTCGCTTGACCCGTTTTTAGCCTATTTCGCGGACAATAGCAGCGGTCGTTTGTCGGAAGCCGAACTCGCCGAACTTCAGCGATTGGTGCAGAAACTGCAACCGTCCGCGCCGTCCGAGAAAACGGAAGGAGAACCGCCCGCGTGACACCGGTACTTTCCACTCTTTTGCAAGCCTCATGGCAGGGCGCGGTTTTCGCCGTGCTGGTGGGCTCAGTATGCGCGTTGCGGCTTCCGGCTTCGGTGCGGGCGACCTTGTGGCTACTGGTCGGCGTGAAGTTTGTCGGCGGCTTCTTGTGGCTTCTGTGGGGCGGCGAACGCGGCGCGGTCGGCGTTTCCGTGCCGCCCCTCGCGGCGTTGCGTGTGCCTCCGCTTCTCGCCGCTTCGCTCGGCACGGTTTGGATTATCGGCGCGTCGGTTTGCACGGTGCTGATTCTGCTACGGGTACACGCTACGTCGCTCCGGGTGCGCGGCGCGTCGCCCTTGTTCTCGCCGGACGTGCAAAATCTGCTCGCCGCTCTTGCCCCGCCACCGGTTCCTCCGGTGCGAACCGTGGAGCGAAACGTCAGCCCGCAGGTGACGCTTTGCGGCGCGAAACCGGTGATTCTACTTCCCGCGCATCTGCTCCCGCCGTCGCCGGAAGCCCTTTCCACGCCCGACCTTCATCTGCTTTTGGCGCACGAAGTCGCTCATATCAGGCGCGGTGATTTGTGGGCAGGATGGATATTCGCGCTGACGCAAACGCTGTTTTTCTTTCATCCGTGCGCGGCATGGGCAAAGCGCGAATGGGAAATCGCCCGCGAAGAAGCGTGTGATGCGTTTGTGCTTCACGCTTCCGATAAAAAGGACGGCACGGTTGCGGCGCAATACGGCGCGTTGCTTCTCTTCCTCGGCAGGGCGTCTCAGGAGCGGAACACGACAGGCGCGGCGTTTCTCGCGGCGTCGCCGTTCGCCGCGCTTCGGCAGCGTTTGCGGCATTTGGAAGCGTCGCAAACCGTCCCGACGCCGTGTTCCCGGTGGGGCGCGGCGACGGTGCTAATCGTGTTTGTCGCCCTGCTAATTCCCGTTCGCACCGTGCCGATTGCCGCGTCCGTTCTCTCTTCCGCCCCTGCCACGCCGGTGCGGATAGCACGGACGGAAGTAATTGCCGCGCCTTTACCGCATTTCGCGCCGCGCCCGAACGCGCCGAAACCTCCCACCGTCGCGCCACGCCGGGTCATTGCCCGCGCTACCGTTGCGCCGCGCCGGACAAAACCAAAAGCCAGACGAACGCGCCCGGTGCAATCGTCCGCTCCTGAATCGGACATCGTTTCGCCCGTGCCGACGCTCGCCGTAGAGGGACCGCCCGCATTCGCGCTCCACACGCCCGCGCTGGTCGAAAGCGGCACCGCGCCGATTTCCGCCGTGCCGGACGCACCTGAGAAATCAGAGCCATTGTCCTATGTTACGACCGAAACAGTAACGACCGAAACGCCCCTCGCGCCGCGCTCAGAAATCGGAGCGACATCGGTCGCCTCCGGTGGGCGCACCGGCACGACCGCCGCCCACACTTCCCCGATACGCCCGGAAGGGACAACGCCCGCCCCCTTATCGCCCGAAGCGCAGGGAGCAAACCCGCCGCCCGGACAAAACGAGATTCCGTCACTGCGCCCGCACCAGTAGTAATGCGGGGTATACTACAAGCGGATTTCACGTTTTTGCAAGGAGGAGAAACGTAGCCACTCTACGGCACACTTTTTGCAATACAGTTTATCCGGTGTATCTCCGATAATCGGTACGTACACGCTTAAACCGTGCCATACGGTGCGCGGACAACGAAAGTAGAAGGAGTAAAGCGAGGACGCCCGTCGCGTTAGGAAGTGCGACCCGCTTTGATATTTTTGTCTATGGGAATGGGTTCGGCTAAAAACGCCCCGCAAATCTTCACGAACGGTGTCCCCTCGATGCCGGGCGGTCGCGGTTCTGCGTCTACCACGGTTGCCCACACTGCCGTGGGTGCCGGGTTTGGCGCGATTCCCACGCACGGTGGCGGAGGCGGCAAGACCAACCCCGCCGGATGGTTTGTTGCCGCAATCGTTTGCGCCGTTCTTTCCGGCTACTGGGTGTTTGCTGTCGGCAACGCCCGCACGGAAGCAATGGTTGATCGCAACTTCGCGCAAAGCACCCTCCTAAAACAATGTGTGAATAGTGCCAAGCAGTCCCCCACTACGGCGCGACGCAAACTCTGGGATGCGAATAAGAAAGCACTTTCCAAAGAGTGGAAATCCGTCGCGGCGAAAACACCCGGCGCGGAAGGTTTGGCGAACGCCTCTATCCCACCCGCCTTTCTCGCCGTATTGGAAACGAAACTGACCAAAACCCCCGCTACCACGGTGGCGGGATTGCTGAATGCCGCTCAAAACCGGGAAAAAGAGGCGTTCCCGATACCTTACCCCGCGCTTGTATCCGACCAAAAAATGTACGACCTGACCAAGTTCATCTTGCTGGGGGCAACGGTGCTGTTCGCCGGAGTCGGTGGCGCGGTGGCACTGCCGAAACGACGCCCCGCGTTCGCGTCCGCAGTTCCGATTCCTGCTACCGCTACGCCGGTGGCGGCTCCCGCGCTTGGCGTGGCGACTTCGCCGCGTATCGCCGTGCGTCCTACGACCACGCCGTTCCCGCCACCGCCCGAAGCCGACCCCGTGCCGGTCGCGCCGGTGATTCGCGGCAGTATCGCGTCTCATGTCGCCGCTACCGCGTCGTCGTCGGCGGAAGTCACGCGCCTTGTGAAACGGCTCGAGGAATTAGAGGAACTGTCGGGGCAACTCAAGAGCGAACGCGACGAGTCGCGCAAAGAACTGACGTGGACACAATCCGCCTTAGACGATTTCAAGAAGCGCGTTTCGGACGCGACCACCCTTGCTACAGCGAGTGCCGCGCAATCGGCGGGCGCGAGCGAGCAACGCGCCGCACAAGCCGAAGCGCGGGTCACGGAAGCCGTGGAGCATATCAACGAGGCACTTGCCCGCGCCGTGCAAACCGAGTTCGGCGTTTCACGGGCGAAAGAACTGGCGCAGACCGCCGAGGAACGCGCCGCACACGCCGAAGCGCGGGCGCAGGAAACGCAGTTCCAACTCCAGCGGGCGATGGAACGCCTAACCGACTTAGAGCGATTGGCGGCGGTAACGCGCATGGGCGCGGTCGGGGGACCCATCGGCAACTCCGGCATTCCGTCCGCCCCCGCCGCCCTGCCCGCACCGGATCGCGCCGCCTACCCGGACGGCTACGAGGCGAGCGAAGCGTCGCCGATAGATTCCGCGCTTGCCGCCGCCGCGAAAAACGCGCCTCGCCCGGCAGAGGGGGCGGCACAGGTCGTCACCGCGCCGGTCATCACAACCGCGCCGATGATTACCACTACACCGGTTGCTCCACCGACGCCGGTTGTCGCTACCGTCGCCTCTGACGATGTCGCCGCAAGAGTAACCGCAATGCTGACACCGACCACCGAGCGACCGCCCGCGCCGCGCCTGACGACGACCAAAATGTCCGACATCGAAGCGGGGCTGAAACTCGCTCGCTCGATTCGTTCGCGCACTCTGAAGCCGCCGACCGATACCGAATAGGGGCGGGGATGTTCCATCCCCGAACATATCTACGCTACCGTCTGCAACGTGTCGGCGAGAAGCGTCAGAAACCGGTCGGTGTCGGCGTCCGTGAGCGACAAGTTCGGGCGCGTACGCACCGAATCGGTTCCCGCGCCGAGCAGTAGCAGGTCGTGCTTTTCGCGGGCGGTTTCGATGAGTTGCCCCTTCTTTTCGCCGCTACAAACCGTGAAGCCCTGATACACGCCCATCCCGCGCACGTTCGTTATCGTGTCGGGGAACCGTTTCACCAGATCGCGCAAGCCCGCTGCCAAGTGTTCGCCTTTCGTCGCCGCACCGGCGACAAGGTTTTCATCCTCCACGATTTTGACTTCCTGCACCACGCGCACCATGTCGGCGAGGGTTCCGCCCCACGTCGAATCCAAAACGCCGATGTCTTCCAAAGGTTCGAGCATATAGACCGCGCCGGAACCGAACTTTTTGCCGACCGCCACCGCCGTCGGGGAATACGGCAGATTGAAATGGTCAATCGCAAACATTTTGCCGGTCGCGCCGAGCGACGTTTGCACCTCGTCGAACGCAAGGAAAACATCGTATTTGTGAGCGAGTTCGGATAGTCCGGCGAAAAAGCGCGGCAAAGCGCAACGTTGCCCGCCCGCCCCTTGAATCGGCTCCACAATGATACCGATAATCTCCTCCGCCATCTGCGAAAGCACGTCCTCGACCGAGCGAAGCGCGGCATCGGTGCGGCGTTCGTTCATTTCCGCCGGTTCGCTGTTGTTCACAGCAGGGAACGGCAGTTTGACGTTGCCGCCGATGTGCAAACCGTGAAAGTCTTTCGTCGCCACCGGGTCGGCGGTTTGTGTGACGCCAAGCGCGTAGACCGTGCGCCCGTGGAACGCCTTATCGAAATACAAAAACCGGCGACCCGTCACGGTCTGCCCAGCGGCGCGACGTTTCGCGTTGAACTTCGCCACCAGATATTTCATCATATTCTCGACCGCTTCCGCGCCGGAATTGACCGCGTACACTTCTAAGCGTTCGGATGTTTTCATGGCTTCCGGGGCGAGCCGGTACAAAAGCCGGTAGTATTCGAGGCATTCGGGCGTCAGAAAGTCGGGGTTCGCCACCTTGTTGTTGGCGGCGCGAACAAGGCGCGTGACGTACTCCGGTTCGTACAAGCGTGGGTGGTTGTGCGCGATTAGTTTGGAACCGAAGTAGCCCGCCCAGTCGAACAGTTCCTGCCCGTCCACCGTGGCGAGCATCATGCCGTGCGAACGTTCCAAATCCACCACGAACGGGTAGGGCGTGGCAATCACGTAACGGTTCAATTCTTCGAGCATTTGGCGCGACAATTCGCCGGGGTAGCGCGGGGTAGGTATCATGGTATCGGTTGCTTTCCGCGCCCATTATACCGCACCACCGGGCGTGAACGCAGGAAAAAGCGTTGTTGACGGCGAAACGATCGCATAGCGGAAGGGGGAAACGCGGCGCGTGAAAAGCACACATTACGATCTTGTTGTTATCGGGTCGGGACCTGCCGGTGAAAAGGGCGCGGCGCAAGCGGCATACTTCGGCAAGCGCGTTGCGCTGGTGGAACGCGAGGCACATCTCGGCGGCGCGGCGGCGAACACCGGAACCCTGCCCAGCAAAACTCTGCGCGAAACCGCGCTGTACCTGTCCGGCTTTCGGCAACGCGGGCTGTACGGCATCGAAGCGAACCTGCGTGAGCGGGCGACGGTTCAGGATTTTCTGCGCCGCGAACGCGCCGTGAAGCACACCGAGCGCGAGCGAATCGCCGCGAATCTTCATCGGCACAACATTGACCTGTTTACCGGCGCGGCAACTTTCACCGATTCGCACACGGTCACGGTCGGCGATACGGGCGCAACGCTTTCCGCTGATACGTTTCTCGTTGCCACGGGGAGCCGACCGTTCCGCCCTGAACCGTACCCGTTCGGCGACGAGTGCGTCTACGATTCCGACGAAATCCTGTCTCTGGAGCGGATTCCTGAATCGCTGATTGTGGTCGGCGGCGGCGTTATCGGTTGCGAATATGCCTGCCTTTTCGCCGCTCTCGGAACGCAGGTGACGCTTATCGAAACCCGCCCGCAACTGCTCGCCTTTTTAGACGATGAAATCGTCGCAGTTTTGCAGGAGCGCATGACGCAATTAGGTATTCGCTTTGTGATGGGCGACACCGTGACCGAACTTATCGCGGGTGAAAACTGCCAAACCGAGGGTGGGTACACACTTTCTTTAGCGTCCGGCGCGAATGTGGAAGCACAAACAATCTTGGTGGCGGCGGGGCGCATCGGCAACACCGACACGCTTGGCTTGGACACAATCGGCGTCACGCTCGGCAAGCGCGGGCAGATTCCGGTAGACACCCGGTTTTGCACGAACGTGCCACACGTGTTCGCGGCGGGCGATGTGGTGGGCAACCCGGCTCTCGCATCGGCGGCGATGGAGCAAGGGCGGCTCGCCATGTGCCATGCGTTCGGAATCGCCTACAAGCAAGCCATGCCAACGGTTTTGCCCTACGGCATCTATACGATTCCCGAAGCGTCGGCGGCGGGCGAAACCGAGGAGGACGCCGTGGCGAAAGGAATCCCGGTCGTAGTCGGTCGGGCGCGGTTCGCCGAAAACGCCCGTGGACAAATCATCGGCGACGAACACGGCTTTCTGAAACTCGTTTTCCGTGTTCCCGACATGACGCTGATTGGTTGTCATATTATCGGCGAGCAAGCGTCGGAACTGGTGCATATCGGCTTAACAGCGATGATGGCGGGGCAGGGCGCAGACTTGTTCCTGCAAACGTGCTACAACTACCCGACGCTAAGCGAAACGTACAAATACGCGACGTATGACGCACTCGGTGACTTGGCGCGGCAAAAAGGGAAAGAATAGCCATGGAACGGTTGGCGACGGGGCTACAAAAATTAGCCGATGGGTTTGACGGGCGGGTCGGAATCGGGGTACGTAGTCGGGCAGGTGCGGTGACGATTCGTTCCGGCGAGCGTTTTTCTTTGCAAAGCGTGATGAAACTAATTGTCGTGGCAACAGTGATGGACGCGGTAGACCGGCGCGGTCGGAAGTTGGGCGAAACGGTTCTGGTACGCCGCGAGGATTTGAGCCTCAATGTACAACCGATAGCCGATTTAGTGGGCAAAAGTGGCTACCGCACTACCATCGGCGATTTGATCGCCCGCGCCGTGAACGACAGCGACAGCGCGGCAACCGATATTTTGTTCGCACGGGTCGGTGGCGCGTCGGGGATCGCGGCGTTCCTGAAGCACGCCCAAGTGGCAGACCGGGTGCGCGTTGACCGTGACGAGCGGCATTTGCAAACCGAAATCGCCGGGCTGACATGGCGACCGGAATATGTGGACGCCACGCTTTTAGAGAAAGCAAAAGAAGCCGTGCCGCCCGCGAAGCGCGACGCCGCGTATGAAACGTACCGCAAAGACGGGCGCGATACGGCGACACCGGACGGCATGGCGGCGTTTTTGTTCGCGCTTGCCGCGGGGCAACTGCTTTCGTCCGCCTCAACGCGCCATCTGCTCGGCGTGATGCGCCAAACGCGAACAGGAACCGACCGGATCAGGGCGGGGATGGCGAAGGGATGGACGCTCGGAAACAAAACCGGCACAAGCGGTTCGCACCGGGGGCTGACCGTTGCGACGAACGACGTCGGGATTCTAACCACGCCAAACGGTCGCCGTATCGCCGTCGCCGTGTTTGTCGCCGATTCGCGCCGTAGCGAAAAGGAAAGAGCCGCGCTAATTGCGGAAGTTGCCCGCGCCGTGATCGCCGATTATGAGCAGTAAGGCGTAGTAATATGCAAAAAGATTTACAGTCCTCCTTATCGTCTGTGATACTAATTGGTCCCGTGGGCGTTGGCAAAACAACGATTGCTCGGCTTATCGGTGAGAAAATCGCCACGCCGGTTGTTTCATTGGACGATGTTTGCTATGATTATTACCGTGAGATTGGTTGGAATGGAATGAAGGCAAAGCAAATCTACGAGCAAGAAGGTAGCGAAGCCTTTACACAATACGATGACAGTTTTCGCCCTTATGCGGTTGAGCAGGTACTTGCACGAAATCCGCATAGCGTGATTGACCTTGGGGTGCTCACACCGTGTTGGAAGACCCTGATGCCTTTTCCCGCGTTCAAACTGCTCTTGCACCCTACCGCAATGTCGTTCTGCTTTTGCCCTCTCCTGATCTGGAAGCCTCTTTGCGCGTGTTAAAAACCCGCCGCACCGAAAGTGTCGTAAAGTGGGTGCTAAACAGTCCCTGTAATTCGTTACTTGCTAAGCATACGATTTACGTAGACGGAAAGTCGTTGGAGCAGATTCGAGACGAAGTAATTGCGTTATGGCTTGATAATTAGGGGGATTTCCAGTTCGCGCGTGATTTCGGCAAGCGTTAATCCGCGCTGGTCGGCAACGTCGGCTACTGCTTGCCACTGGTCGGCGTTAGCCATTTCCACCGTATCTATTGCGTCTGAAAGTTTCTCCCATTCCGCGTCGGTCAAATCACGCTCGCATCGGGTTTGAATAAGTGCATCGCGCACTTTTTTGGCGTCAGGCGCGACAAGGGCGTTTATGTGGGCAAGCGACTCCGCTTACAGCGATTCATTAATCGTCCTGCTCGTCGCCCATCGCCGCCAGTGCCGCGTCCGCGTTTATCGGGTCGGTAACGCGGGTGTCACTAACAATGCGCCCGTCTTTGAAGCGAATCACACGCTCGGCGTGGCGCGAAATATCCGGCTCGTGCGTGACGATGATCACGGTTTTGCCCATGCGGTGCAGTCGCTGAAAAATCGCCATAATCTCCTCGCCGGTGCGCGTGTCTAACGCTCCGGTCGGCTCATCGGCGAGCAGTACCGCCGGATCGTTCACCAGTGCGCGGGCAATCGCCACGCGCTGTTGCTGCCCCCCCGACAGTTGCGCCGGGGTGTGATCCGAGCGGTC
>JACMIU010000220.1 GCA_014380985.1 Armatimonadota bacterium
CTCTGATAGAAGTCTGGGTCATTGTCACGCCACCATAACTCGATCTGGCTAATCAATCGCGCAGTGTCGCTATCACCTTTATTTACCGGTTTTTTGATTGTCATCTTTGTTCTATCTGCCGTGTATTTGTCGATTGATATATCATCTAATGAAACCTATCGCGTGCATCGCTCCGCCTCATATTCTGTGTTGGGGAAGAAGTGGAGAAAAGAAGCGTTTGCGGTAATAGTTTGGCGAAGTGCCAACTGGTGGAGAAAAAGTGTGACGCACCGCACAAAAAACTGTGACGGATGGCACGGTAGTTGCAAAACGAGCCGTTGTAAAATGAACGCATAAAGAAACCCGTTCGCCTTGCTGAGGAGACACCGACAATGAACCCGACCAATCAACCGATACTAAACCTGCCCGAACCGACCACCGGCATACCCGCGCCCAAAAAAGTCGCCCGACGATGGATGATCGTTCCGGCTCTCATTCTCGGATTGGCAAGCGTTCTACCTATCGGAAACCAAGCATCGCTACTCAGTGCGGTTATGGGGCAAGGGAGCCAAGCACAACTGACGATTATTGCCCGCGCCGACGGAACGTATGACGTGAAAGAGTACGCAAAACCGGATTTATGGTTTGCGCCGGAAGCGGTGGGTGAAGCCCTTGAGGTCACGGCGAAACGACGCTTTGGAAACAATGCCAAAGTCGCCAACATCAACATTTTGGTGAAAGCCGACCCCGGTGTCCAGCCCGGCACGATTCAGAGTGGGATACTTTCCGCACGGGCGCGGGGATTCATGCGGTTCGGATTTTCCGACCCGCGCATCGGTTCGATTGCTCAGCAGGTCACCTCGGTTCCGGTCGGCACGGTACAAGCGGCGCAGTAATCATTCGCCGAAACAGCGCAATCGGCGTTGCTATGATGGCAACGCCGATTTTTTTATGGCACGTAGGCAGGAAGTTTGCCCCGGTATGTGGAAAAGAAGGGAACAGTCGCATGGATTGTGGGTACACTGCTTAGCGACATGCCGTGCGATATTCTTGCTGGGGGACTTTCGTGTGAACCGATATTTTTCAATGGTAGTGTGTTTGGCTTCTTTCGCCATCGTCAGCGCGGGATCCGCCGCACCGACCTACGCCACCGGTTTTTTTGAACCGCTCGCACAAGCCACGAAGCGCGTTGGCAAAGACGTTGGCAAAGCCGCGTCGCAAGCCGGTAAGGAAGTGGGCAAAGGCGTTCAAAACACCGGGCGCGAAGTCGGGCGCGGCGTGAAAAATACCGGGCGCGAAATTGGGCGCGGCGCGAAGAACGTGGAACGGTTCGGTCGCGGAACCAAAAACGGCTTGGTGCGAAACTTTGAAGGCAGGCAACCACCGAACCCGTATCGCATTACGGCAAGCCGCTATTTCAGCGATAGCCAAAGTATCGGACGCGGAGCCGGTTCGCTCGGCTCGTTCGGCTTCGACTACGATACCCGCGTCAACAATCTGCTTGGCGGAACCACGGTTATCGGATTATATGCCGATATTAACACCGGGGGACGCTACAGCCGGAACAACAGCGCGGAGTTCGACGCCGATATTATCGGCGTTGGGTTCCATGCGCGGCGCGTGTTTACCGCCGATTTGAATAAATCCCATTTCTACACGGGGCTTGGCGTCGGTTTTTACGGCACTCGCTACACGATTGACCCGCTCGGACCCGCTCGCAATAAAAAGACCGATTACTCTCCGGGACTACGTTTGATCGGCGGCTATAACTTCGACAAGAACTACTTTGTTCAGTTTGACCTGCTCGCGCTGGACTCGTTCCGCACCCGTAACAGCAACGGAGCGAACGTGCGCGTGAATCCTTCGGGTGCACGGTTCGGGTTCGGGTATCGGTTCTGAAAAATAGCAAAACCGGCATGGCAGGAAAATAGAAACTTTTTCTGCCGTGCAATGTTTAAGAATATGCAATGTTGCGGTACTAGACGGGCGAAAGGCGCGAAACAAAATACCGCCGCTAAATCAACACACATAGGACTCTCAAAAGAAAAATGAAAAACAGCATTTTCAACGCGGCGATTTTCGCCGCTGTCACTGTTATCGGAATGACTGCGCTCGTAGCCGTGAAACCGGCAAGCGCACAAACCCCGATCAACCCGATTCTTCCGGTAAAGAACACCAAGGAAATCTCGCTGGATGGCAACTTCCAGTTTGACCCCAACAACGACATCAGCCTCAATGTCGGTCTGGGATACTTCCTTAGCCCGCAACTCGAAGTGGGCGGTCAGATTCGATATGCAAATCCTGATTCGGGTGACAGCGCGTATGAAATCATCGGCGCGGTGGACTACCACTTCCCTAGTCAGTCGCCCTTGCTTCCCTTCGTTGGCGTGTTTGTTGGCTATGCCGATCCCGGTGGAAGCAGTGACACCTTCACCTCCTACGGCGTTCGCGGCGGAGTAAAATACTTCCTGAACCAGAATGTTTCGGTGAACGGCATCCTGCGCTATGCAGCGACCGATCAGGACAACGACGAAAGCCAGTTCGGCTTGAACCTCGGTTTGTCGGTTTACCTGCGCTAAACGGTTCGTAGCGACAAACAGTTCGTGTTTTCGCGCTCTGTGCGAAACGAAGCCCCTTGCTATACACTATGGCAAGGGGCTTTTATTATGTCTGGCGCGAAGCGAGAACCGCTACTAATACTTTTTGACGGCGAATGTAATCTGTGTAACGGGGTGGTGCAGTTTCTGGTGCGTCATGACGCCGATGGTTCGCGGTTTCGGTTTGCCGCACAGCAAAGCGAGGCGGGGCAAAGAAAACTCGCGGACGCCGGATACACGGCGGACGGTGGCACGGCGGACACGCTTCTCGTGTTCGCGGGGGATAAACTGCTGGAGCGGTCGGACGCCGCGCTGGAACTCACCCGGTTTTTGCCCGCGCCGTACCCGCTTCTGCTTGCGGGCAAAATCGTGCCGCGCTTTTTGCGTGACGGCGTCTACCGGTGGATTGCGAAAAACCGGTATCAATGGTTCGGCAAGCGTAACGAGTGCATGATGCCGACCGCCGAACTGCGGGCGCGGTTTCTTTCGTAACCGCGCCGGTTTAGACGCGCCGCTTGAGGGTTTTCAAATAGTTCGGGTTGCGGTACGTCGTCACTAACGCGCCGTTCGCGCTGACGACGACGACCAGACCGTCGGCGCGTCGTACCCAATCGTCAATCACCGGGGCGGGCGCGTCCTTCAGTCGTTTGCGAATCGCGTCGCGTCCCAGAAAATAGACCCGCGAATCGCGCTCGTAAAAACAGCGACCGTAGGCGATGGCGAGTTTCGCTGCCTCGTCGCGGACACTGCGCCTTCCCTGACGCTCGACGAAGTGGGTGGTTTTCTTCCACGATTGCAGAATACGGACGGGGGACACGGGCATAATTTTCCTTGTGCGCGGTTTAATCGTTTCCTACGCGCATTATCGGAAAAATAGTTCCGCTTCCTTTGCTGCTTTTTTCACGGCAGACAGATTAACCGATACGCGCAGAAGGTGCAGGTGTTATCCTTCGCGTTTCTCGCAAACGCGCCGCGCTCAATCGCATCGCATTGGTCGCGTAGTTTGGCGACCCGAAGGGTTTTCACGCGGGGCGATACGACGACCGGCAATTCTTTTTGGTAACGGGGAAACGAATGGAGAACGGGCGCGAGTGCGCCGGTGAGCGACTCGGCGTGCAGGGCGTACAAGACATCTTTGTTTTCGACATCGGGCGTTTTGCCGTCTTCCGGCGTCTTGCCGGTACGACGCCTTCTCACAGTATTTCCATCGCGTTCGTCAATCGTCACGCGCACCTGCCGCACCGCGCCAACACCACCGGGCGCGGGAAGTTGCACCACCACGCTTTTGCCGATTTGCAAACCGACGACGTTTTCCTTTTGCATCCGGCTTGCAAACGTTGTCGCCATCTCGCGCCCCACCTGCGCGTAGAACGGCTCGAACCAATGGCTCGGTGGTGTCCCGTCGGTTTTCCAAACGGCATCGAAAAGGGCGTCAGCGTTGACCGCCGTTCCGCTTTGCGCCGCGTGGAGTAGTTGTTTTTGCGTCTGCGCCACCGCGCCGTGGAACGACAGGTACGCCGAATCGCGCTCAGTCAAGCCGTAGACGAACCGGTACAGATACCGGCGCGGGCAAGCCTCGTATTCGGACAAAGCGAAATCCGTCACCGGGTCGGGAAGAATGGTTGGAAGAAACGTTTCCGGCGGGTCAGACGGCGCGAACCGTAGTTCCCGCGCCGCACTTTCCTCCGGCGTTTCGTGGTATTCGTGAAGCCGGTCGGCTTCGCGCAGGGCGTCACGCACGGCAGGGAGAAGTGCGGCGGGCTGGTTTTGATGGTTGAACGGATATTTTCGGGCGCGGGACAGGTATAGCCGGTCGCGGGCGCGTGTCGCCGCGACGTAGAAGAGGGAGGCTTCTTCGCGTTCGTGTACCTCTTCGGGTGTCTCGTTCGGATTCGCTGTATGAATCGTGCCGGGGGGAAAGGTGAAGTCACGGTGTCCCTGAAACGCCGCCGGGAAACGCCGGTGCGCCAAGCCCGGCACAAACACCACGCGCCATTCCAAGCCCTTCGCCCGGTGCGCGGTGAGCAGGTGGACGCTATCATCCCCGGTGTGCGGCAGTCCGGCGGGCAGTCCCAATCCCCCGGCTTCGAGCGAGCCGGTCACAAACTCCAAAAACGCGGTTGTCGTGTCGCCGATCGCGCCGATAATCGCCTGACGCTCGGCGAACCGTGCCGCGAAAGAAAGCGTTTGACGCACGGTGGATAACGTTTCGCGGGTGGCGAGCGTGTTGCGGTTCGCGGGCGTGAACCGTTCGCGCAGCCAAACCGCCTCCTCGAAAATATACCGCGATAGATTGGTGAACGGGCGGGCGTCCGCCTCCAACCGTTCGGCGATTCGCGCAATAGAACGTAATGACGCCACGCCTTCCGCGCCGATTCCGGCGACTAACCCGCGAGCCGCGGCACGGAGCAAGGCGCGAGCGGACGGTTGCCCGTCTTCGCCGGGATAGTCGGGCGCGGCGCAAAGCAAGGCGCGGCGTTCGGATTCCGATAGAAGCGATTCCGGCAAATGGGTCAAGTGTTCGAGTCCACGCAAATCGTCGGTCGCCAGCAGGAGCGACGCCATTAGAGTTTTGAACGCCGGTCGTTCCTCTAAATCGCCGCCCCACGTGTGCGCGATACCGCGCTCCGACAGGTGGCAGGCGATAGGTTCGGCGACGCTACCGCTCCGGCACAGCACGGCGATTTCGCCCGGCGCAATGCCACTTGCGGTCAGTTTCTCGATTTCATCGGCGATATACACGGTTTCGCTGGCAAGCGTCGCGGTTTCGGCGATGGTAACGCAGGGCGCGTCGCCGGTCGGTTCACGGTGCGCGGCAAGCGGCAAAGCCATCATACCGGCAACGTTTATCGCCTGCCCCGCGCAGACGATTGCAGGAAGCGACCGATAGTTATTGCCGAGTTCCACCCGCGCCGCGCCGGGATATGCATCCGCGAACCCGGCGATATTGACTGGGGACGCGCCGCGAAAGCCGTAGATGCTTTGCTTCGCGTCGCCGACCGCCCAAACATTGCGCGTTTCGCCGCCCAAAGCGCGAACCATCAAGCCCGAAGCGTAGTTGATGTCCTGAAACTCGTCCACTAATACGTGGTCGAAGCGCGAACGAATATCGGCGGCGACAGCGGGGATGTCGAACAGGCGCAGGGTTTCCGTCACCAAATCGCCGTAATCCACGAAACTGTTTTTGCGCAACACTTCGTTGTACGCCGCGTAGAAAACCGCCCCGTCCCTTGCCTTTTTCGCGTCACCTTCGTCGCCGTTTGTCCACGCCTCGGCAAGGAGGGCGAACGCGGCGGGCGATTGGTCTTCGTCCTTGCACCGCGACACCATCTTCATCAGTTCGGCGACTTTGCCGAGCGGTCGGCGCAAATCGGTGAAACCGTCGAGCGGGAGCCGGTGCAGGTGCGGGCGCATCAGAAGAAGCGTGTTGCCGGGGGTAATCAGTTTCGGCGCGGTTAGGCCGATGTGATGCCCGTATTCGCGGAGCAGTTGCCAGCCAAGCGCGTGAAAGGTGGACACTTCAATCGCCGCTTGATATTCGCTTCCCGCAAGTAGGGCGGCTAAGCGTTCGCGCATTTCGCTGGCGGCTTTGTTGGCGAACGTCAACGCGAGGATACGGCGCGGGTCAACGCCGCCTTTCACTAACCGGGCGAAGCGTTCGACCAGCACCCGCGTTTTGCCGCTTCCGGGTCCGGCGACAACAAGAGCGGGGGCAGACACGTTCGCGGCGGCTTCCTGCGCGCCGTCCAGTTCCACGGGAAGGGCGGAAGCCGTGGGCGTCGCCGGTTCCGGTCGCGCCACCAAACACGCCGCTAATTGCGTGTGCAGTAGCGTTTCGGTAACGCCGAACCGTTCGCACAGTTCCGTGACTGTCCAACCGGGGGACGATTCCAAGATTTGGCGCAACTGTGGCGTCGGCACTAAAAGTTCGGCGGCAAAAGCGTTCGCCTCGGTCTCCCACCGGTCGCGGTCACTGTAACCGCGCACGGCGAACAACGTATCCCGTGCCGACACATCCAAGCCGGTCGCGGACTGCGCTTCGCCCGCCTCAAGGTCGGTCGGCGACACGGTTTCGGCGAGTTGGTAGTTGGTGTCGGCGATCCGCCCCGGATGCTTCAGCAGAAAATGCCCCAGTTCATGCGCCAGCACAAACGCCCGCCGTTTGCCGCGCAGGTCGGGGTGAAGCAAAATCATGCCGTTATCGCTCTGGCACATTCCCTGTATGTTCGTGCCGCGAAACATTTTGTCGTCGTCCACGGCGCAACCGGAGTGTTCCGCGAGTTGGTACAGCCGCTCATACGGCGTAGCATCCGGCGCGGGTGCCGCACTTAGCGAATGCCATGCAGCAAGCGCATTGGCGCGAAGTAGTTGCCCGCTATCCATAATTCTTTACTCACTTGAGAGCCAGTGCGCCTTGTCGCTATCGGACATTTCGAGTTCATCGAGCGTTTCAGCGAGGGTACGCGGCGTTCCTTGCGCCGCCTTTTCGTCGGGATCGCCGCCGGTTGCTTTGAAATGTGCGGCGGCAAGGCTTCCCCCGGTGCGAAACGACTGCGAAAGCGCGGCGGCAACTTCGTCCGCCGTGCGGTTGAGGGCGTCGCCGACGCGCCGCAGGAGTGCGCCCGACCAGTCGGACAGCAAGCCGTTTTGCATCCGGTTAACCAGAAGCGGGGGAACGCCCAGCGCGTTTTTGAGTTTCACGACGTTGACGCCCGCTTCGCGCATCAGGTCGGCGAAGTTCGGTTCGGGTTCCGGGGCTACGGCATACTCGCCCAAACCGAGCGTTTCACGCACCCGGTTTCCGGCGCGTTCCGCCTCCGGGGAGAGCGGCGTGTTGTAATCGAAGGCGGCATCGGTGCGCGTCAGTGCGACAAAGCCCAGCACAAAATCGGTTAGTTCAAGGGCGTACCGGGGATACTGCTCGATATATTCGCCGAGGGTCGGACGCGTTCCGGTGGTTTCCCCGGCTTCCCACTCCTCCATAAAGGCGAACTGCACGGCTTCCCACGTGATTTCGGTATTGTTTTCGTTCATTTTCGGTTCTTCCGGCGCACGGTTTTTATGCCGTGGCAATTTTTCGCAAAGCCGTTAGTACGGCTTGCCCGCGCTTTCGGGCGGTATCGGGCGTGAGTTGTTCGGTAGCCGCGATCTCCTCCCACGTTTCGCCGCCGTACTGCCGGAGCAGAAGCGACAGATAACCGCGCTGTTTTTCGCCCAGTTCCACGACCAGTTTATCCAGCACGTCGCGGCGAAGGACGGCTTCGAGCTCTAACAGGGCGTTCGTATCTATAAATCGTTCGCCGCCTGCCGAACCGGAAACGCCGCCCCCGCTATTTTTTTCCAGCGCGGAAAAGGTAATCTCCCGTGCGCCGGTCAGCGAGGTAGACTCCTCGTTAGACGCGGGCTTCTCGAAGTACCGCTTTTGCACGGTTCTTAGCACATCAAGCGTTCGGGAAAGGACGCACTTATTGAAATGCCGTTCCCAATATAACGCACCGGGCGTTTCGGATGTGTCTTGAATCGCCATAATCACCTTCAATTGCAAATCCGCCAGCGCGTCCTCGCGCTCCCCGACGCTCGCAAACCGGATGCGTTTGTTGACCTGCCGGTCTAAGACACGCTCCAGCCGTCTTTGCAGGGCTTCCAGCGCGTCATCGGCGCGGCGTTTGGCACGACCGGCACGGGACGCTTCGCCGCTTTGCTCCATTTGAGCGGCGAACCGGTAGTCCCGGCGAATCTGTTTCACGATTGTCTCGGCTTCGCCCGGAGCGAACTCCGGGTTTGCCGTGGTTTGACGAATGAGCAATTTTGTAACCTTCCCGCGAACGAATTAGATATGATTAAAAGGTTTGCGAGAAGGAACCGTCTTGTTGCGGTTTACCCCATCTCTCGCTGTAAATGCACCACCAAACCCTGAATCCGCACCTCTTCCGTCACGGGAATCGTCGCGTACCCCTTGTTCTCTGAAATCAGACACGGCGCACCGTTCGCCGCGTCCAGACTAAACCGCTTGACCACCGCGCTTGCGCCATCCGGCAGGCTGGCGACCACGATTTGACCGGGGCGTGGGTCATTGTCCATCTTCCGCACGAATAATAAATCGCGCTCGAAAATCCCTGCGCCGGTCATCGAATCGCCAACAACGCGAAGCAGAAAATCCGCGCCACCGGGCGGCATCACCACGTCGCAAAACTCGTCCGCCGATTCGCTCCCCTGTCCGGCGGAACCGGCGGCAACCCATCCGAGTAACGGCAAACGCACCGTGCCGGTAATGGGTGGGGTTTGAAGCGGGTCGGCGACGGATGCGTCCAAACGAACGTTTTTGCCGGATAAATCCAGATTTTGCACCGTTGCGTCGCTAACGTAGATAGTTTCGCTACCGACACGGGAATACCTGCCTCCGGCTTTGCCTAACTTTTCGGCGGCTTCGCGGTGGGACGCCATTTTCGCGCTAATGTTATCGCAGTGCGTCAGAACGTGCGCTTCGGGCGTGGCAGGCTTTATCGGCGAGCCGTGTTCGAGCAAGCCGTGGTGTGACAAAATCAGGTGAATCAGTTCCTGCATCAGCGTGGGCGGCAAGCCGGGTGTATCCTCGGCGGCGCGGCGGATACGATACGCCCCTTCGCCGATATGCCCGATGAGACGCCCGGTTTCGGTGTAGTCGCCGCAAGAGTCAAGTTCGGTAAGTTTGCCGAAATCGTGGAGGAGTGCGCCGCATAGTAGCAAATCGTGCTTCAGTTCGGGATACACCGCGCAAGCCTTTTGACACATTTCGGCGACTTCCACGGTGTGTTGTAGCAATCCTCCGGGGTACGCATGATGGCGCGACTGCGCCGCGAACGCCGCGTGAAACGGTTTCAAGTGCGGCTGGAACAGTTGTTTCAGAAGCGCGAACAACGGCGGAAACCCTACCGACCCGACAAGGGCGTTGAACCGTTTTTGAAAATCGCCGTGTCCCGGCGCGAGACGCGGCAGAAATGGCGTTAAATCGGTCGGTTCCGGCGCGGCAACCAGCGTGGAGACCTGCACGTCACCGGCGTACTTGCCGCTTTGCACCGTGCCGGACACGCGCACATACCGGGTCGCCCCGCAAAGCAGGTCGCGGGCAAGGGCATCGGGAACCTCCCAGAGCGTTGCCGCGCAACTGCCCGTGCCGTCGGTGAGGGTGAGTTTGAGTTTTGGTTGTTTCGTGCCTTCCTGCCGGGGCGTGACGGTTCGCACCCGAAACAGCGCGTCCGCGAACACGGTTCCTTCCGACAGGTCGGAAATGTTGTAGCCTTTATCCATAGGGTTTCTCTTAAGGCAATATAATCGGGCGGCACAGCGCGAAATCGGAAATAGGACGCGATAATTTTTTCGCGTGGGGGACGCGCTAAATATTGACGCCGCAAACGTCGCGTGATATACTGACGCCTGTCGCCACTCCAAAAGGCGGTAGCCATAATCCCTGTTAGCTCAGTGGTAGAGCACTCGGCTGTTAACTGAGGTGTCGCTGGTTCGAATCCAGCACGGGGAGTTTTACATACAGCGTCCGGCGAAGCAATTTCGCCGGGCGTTTTTTATTGCGGTAGGCGGAGCAGTTCGGCGAGCAAATCGCGGTTGCCGTTCGCCCAGTCGAGGGGCGGGGTTTGCATTTCGCCCGGCTTGCAGATTCGGGAAACGCCCGCTTCGCGCAGGACAGACCCCCACTGCGACGACAGTTCCCCGGCGACGCCCGCGCAGGTCACGATTCCCCAAACCGGCTGTAGCAGTTCACGCAAGTTTTCCGGTGATTGCACCGGCGATATGTAGATGACGCTATGCCCGACCGGTTCAGGGTATGGGGTCGGCTTGTTGTTTATAATCATTGTTGTTTGAAACGATTCATCGCCCAGCACCTGCCACCCGCTGAATAAGGCGACATCCCGCGCTTGTCGAACTGTAATTGCCTTGTGTGCAGTAACAGGGGGAACCCGTAAATCAAAACAACATTTCTCAAAGCACGGCTCCAAAAGCCCTAAACTTACTGATATTTTTCCCTCGTAATATATAATGTGAGGCGATAGACAACCTTGTTGCTCGTACAAAATAACATCTTTCGCCGCTGGAAAAACATCCCACGATGTAGCCCCTTCTGAAACAATTATGACGCTGACCGCGTGACCGTAGCCGAA
>JACMIU010000002.1 GCA_014380985.1 Armatimonadota bacterium
TACCACAAGCGAAACCGCCCAAACTCGACATAACAAAAAACGCCGCTTTTCACGAAGAAAAACAGCGTTTGCAAGAATATGCCACCTCCCGGGCTCGAACCGGGGACACATGGATTTTCAGTCCATTGCTCTACCAACTGAGCTAAAGCGGCACGCGGGGCGTTGTCGGTGTTTCCGCCTTCGTCGCCCGCACGAAGGAAAGTATATCACCGGCGCGGGCGCGGTGCAAACCTTTTTTCGGGTACGCTACGCGCATGGATGGAGCGGACACCAACGATTGGCGCAAACGCCCGGTCGCCGGAATCGGTATTGTTGGCTTAGACCATGTGGCGGTTACGGACACGTGGGAGCGGGACGGCAAATCGGTGGCGTCGCTGTATTTTGAGCAAGTCGGCGGGCCCGTTCCGGTCGCGCTGATGGCGATGGCGCGTCTTGGCTTGGCGGACGCCCCGTGCTTTTGCGGCATAGTTGGGCGCGATGCGGCGGGGAGAACCATTACCCGCGAATTACGCGATGGTGGGGTGGATACGTCGCAAGTACGTCATGTTTCGGGCGGAAAAACGAGTCACTCGCTTATCGTGCTGAGCGATGGGAAGAATCGGTCACTAACGAATTACGTGGGGACGGGTATTTCCGAAGCGGCGGGCGTCGCTCCTTTCGCCGATGTGAATGTGGGACTGCTTCATTTAGACGGTCGGGACTTGTGCCACGTGGAGCGAGTCACAAACCGGGTATGGGAAACGGTCGGCAAGATTTCGCTCGATTTGGGAAGCAAGAAGCCCTCTCACGCGAAAATACTGCCGCTGTGCGACATTGTTATCGCGTCGAAACCGGGCGGCGCGGGTGCGTTCCCCGAAGTTGGCAATTGCCCTATCGAGCAAACGAAACGTTTTTTGGACGCGGGCGCGATTGTTGCCGGGGTGACGCTCGGCGCGGATGGGGCGGTTATCGGTTGCCGCGACGAGAACGGCGGCGTTCCCCTTCACCTGCCCGCGTTCCGCGTTCCGAACGTCGTGGATACCTGCGGCGCGGGCGACCTGTTTCACGGCGCGTTTTTGTGGGCGTGGCGCGAAGGGCAAGGTGTGTTTGACGCGGCGACCTTTGCACAGGCGGCAGTGGCACTGCGAATCCAGCGGGTCGGCAACGCCCATCAACCAACCCGCGCCGAAGTGGAAGCGTTTCTCGCCGCGCCCGTTCCTTAAAACAGCGACAACTGTACCGAGCGCGACCGCGCACGGTACACCAGCGACGGCTTATCGCGCAGGGCGACCTCGACGGCGGCGGGCGACGCCTTGAACCCGGCTTCCGTCCAGCGTTTCTTCCAGTATCCCAGTGCCATGCGCGGCGTGTTGTTGGTGCTGGAGAGATGCGACAGCCACGCGCATACCGCGCCGTGTTCGCCCGTGTGCGCTAAGAGAAAATCACACGCGGCGGCGTTCGACAAATGCCCGTGCCGCGACAAAATCCGCGCCTTTACCGCGTCGGGGTACGGACCAAAGCGCAGTTTGTGAATATCGTGATTCGATTCGACCGCGAGGAGCGACGCGCCCCGGCAAGCGTCCCGAAACTCCGGCGAGAGCGTCCCGGTGTCGGTCGCGTAGCAAAGCGCAAAGTCGCCCACCGACACGCGAAAGCCGACTGGATCGGCGGCGTCGTGCGTGGTTCGCGCCGCCCGCACCGCAAACCCCCCTACCCCGATTTCTCCGTTGTTCGCCAGCACCGTCGCCGGGGCGTCGCGCCCGTCCTGCGTCAGAAGGGTTTGTAGCGTTCCTTCCGTGCCAATCAGCGGGACACGGTAACGACGTCCGAACGGAACCGCGCCGCGCACGTGGTCAATATGCTCGTGGGTCAGCAAAATGCCGCCGAGCGATTCGGGGGCGACTCCCCGCGCCTTGAGTTCCCGCGTGAGCGTCCGAACGCCCAAGCCGGCGTCAATCAGGAGCGAATTGCTTCCCGCAACCACGAGGAGCGCATTGCCCGACGAGCCGGACGCGAGGCAGTAGACAGCGATTTCGTGGGCGCAAACGCTCATAAGATACCGTTATTGTACGCGGTTCGAGCGTTCACGTCAAACAAACGTTCGCAGTGAGACGATAAAAAACGCCCGCCGCTTTGCGTTGGCAAAGCGGCGGGCGTCGTAATCCACTACGGCGACGGAGCAGGTCCCGGTTGCATTCCTTCTTCGGGATCGGGTTCGACCGGTCTCGTCGGTGGCTTGCCTCCCCCCGTGTTACCCCCCCAAACGAGGTTGCTTGCCATGATCGGATCTTCACGGCTTGGCGGCGTACCTCCCCCTGTGTTACCCCCCCAAACGATGTTGTCAGCATTCACGGTTCCGGGACTGTCGGTAACACTCGGTATCGGCCACCCCACTCCGCCTCCCCCCCAGACGATATTGTCTGCCCATACCAGCGAGTGGGTGTCCGCGAGGGGCGGCGGCGGTGGTCCCCCCGTATTACCCCCCCAGACGATGTTGCTACCGTAAACAAGGGAGTCTGACCAGAGGGTTCTCACCGGCGGGTGCGTTTCCCCCCCGACTCCGCCCCAGACAACGTTGCTGCCCCAAACGTCGCGGGCTTGAGCAACGGTTAGTCCGGTGTTACCACCAAACAACAGCGATTCGCTCCAAGTCAAACCGGGACGAATCAAAATGGTGGGAATCACCGCACCCGCCCACGGCGACACTTCGCCCGCAATCAGGCTGCTGATGGGGAGCGTTCCGTTGAAACCACTGTTTTTCTTGATGCGCTTGCCGAGTTCCACCGCGCCGACCACGTTGAGTTCGCCGGTTCCTTGCGAAAACGGATCAAAGTAGGCGGTTTTATCGGTCACGGAATCGTAACCCGACAGGAGTTTCGCCGTATACATCAGCGCGGCTTTCACCGCGTTCGGCGTTAATTTGTTGTTGGCATCAATCATCACGGTTGCCGCACCGGCAACGAGCGCGGAACTCATCGAGGTTCCCGAAAGGCGCGAATAATAGGGCGTGGTATCAACGCGGGTCTGCGTTGAATACACCGTATCGAGAGTGCCGCCGGGAGTGCGAAGCGACACAATATCGTTGCCGGGAGCAACAAGGTCGGGTTTTATCGCTACATCGTAGCGCGTCGGACCGCGACCGCTAAACGAGGTAATCACATCGTCGCCGCGAACCGTTGTTCCACGGGTGTTGGAGGCTCCGACGGTGATGACTTTAGGGTCGTTGCCCGGTGCGCCCACCGTGCCATACGCACCGCCCACGTTACCGGCGGCGGCGACCACGACGAGACCGGCGTCCACGGCGCGTTCGGCGGCTTGGCAAAGCGGGTCGGTTTCTGCGCTGGAGATAACCACGGTAGAAAGCGACAGGTTTACCACGCGCAGGTTGTACAGCGTTTTATTGGCGATACACCAGTCCAGCGCGGCAATCACGTCGGAGACGCGACCGACGCCGTTTGCGTCCAGCACCTTCAAGCCAACGAAGTGCGCGGCGGGCGCGATGCCCCGGTAGTTTTGCCCGGCTCCGGTCAGTAGCCCAGCGGCTCCGCTTCCGCCAATCAGACCGGCGACATGCGAACCATGACCGTAGTCGTCGTAAGGCGCGGTGTAGCCGTTGACGTAGTCCTTGAACCCGGCGACACGTAGAAACAGGTCGGGGTGTGCTGTTGAGATACCGGAGTCAATCACGGCGACACCGATACCCGCGCCGGTTTCGGAACCGGAGTAGCCGGAATAGCCGTTGACTTGGTCGGCTCCCACGGCGACGCGGTTCAAGTCAAGCGGCGGCAACGCTTCTCCGCGCACTGCGCGGTCTGCGGTTACGGACACAATACGTCCGTCGGCGGCGAGTGCCTTCATTTGTGCGGGCGTGGCTTCCACCACGGCGCAGTTCATTCCGGTGATGGTGCGTCCAAGCCTACTGACTTTACCTTTCAGCGCGGCGCGGAATGTTTGGCGCGTCAGTGCGCCCTCCTCTTCGATTTGAACGATGTATCGTTCGATGGTTGGTTTGCTCGAAACGGGAGCGGTGGTCGGTGCGGCAAAAACAGGCACGGTAACAGTGAGCGACGCGGTAGAGAGAGCGAGCGTCGAAATCGCACTACGCAAACGGGGAGACACTAATGAGCTCATACTTCCCATAACACCTTTTCTTTTATATACCTATACAAGGCACGA
>JACMIU010000221.1 GCA_014380985.1 Armatimonadota bacterium
GATTCGCGTCAACCCGAACCTGCGAAACGCCTTGCTGACGCACAATCAGTTGAGTTAGGCAACTCAGTTAAACCGAAGCGAATCTTGTTTTTCGGAACCTCCGCCTTTGCCGTGCCGACGCTGGTCGCCCTGCACGATGCCGCGCCGCGTCACACCATTATCGCCGTGGTGACGCAACCGGACCGTCCGTCGGGGCGCGGCAACAAAATCGCGCCATCGCCGGTGAAGGCGCGGGCTATCGAACTCGGCTACACCGTGCTTCAGCCGGAGAAAACACGGCGCAAACCGTTCCCCGCCGAAGTCGCCGCGATGAACCCGGATGTACTGGTCGTGGTGTCGTTCGGGCAGATTATCCCGCAGAGTATCTTGGACGTGCCGCGTTTCGGCGGCGTCAATGTGCATGGCTCACTGCTTCCGCGTTGGCGTGGAGCCGCCCCGATTCACTGGGCGATTCTTAGCGGCGACGCCGAAACCGGTGTGGCGACGATGAACATGGAGGCGACGCTGGACACCGGCGCGGTCTACTTAGAAGCGCGAACGCCCATCGGAAGTAATGACACCGTGGAAACGCTGGAACCGCGCTTGTCCGCCCTCGGTGCACCGCTTCTCGTGGAAACGCTCGACCGCCTCGAAGCCGGAACGATTATCGCGGTGCCGCAAAGCGAATCCGGCATGACGTATGCGTACCCCGTGACCCGCGAAACTGGGCTTCTCGATGCCGCGACCGAAAGTGCGGCGGCGATGGAACGCAAGGTTCGCGCCCTGTCGCCGCGCCCCGGCGTTTGGGTGTCCCTCGCGGACAAGCCGGTCAAGGTGTTGGCGGCGCAAACCCAGATTCCTACCGCGTCCGTGCCGGACGGTGCGCCGGGAACCGTTGCCGCCTTGCTAAAAGAAGGCGTCGCCGTTGCCACCGTAGACGGCGTGTTTCTCATCACGCGCCTTCAGCCACCGAACAAAGGCGCGATGAACGCGGCAGACTTTGCGCGGGGGATACGCCTCCAAGTCGGCGACGCGGTTTCAGCGGCGACGGGCATTTGAGCGGCGCAGTGCCTCGCTCTCGAAAAAGTGGTCGGACTTGTCCCACGCCGACGTTTGCCAGTTGTCGGGAACGGACGGGTCGGGGAGCCAATTGGGGACGCGCTGGGCAAGTCGTTCCCCCAAAAACAGCACGTAGGGTTCGTACAGGGCGCGAAGTTCGTTGAGCCGTGCGACCGCTTCATCCTGCTCGCTGAACGGCGTTCCGGCGTCGCGGATGAGTTGTTGCAGTTTCGCCAAATCTTCGGGCGGCAACCGGTCATACGTCGGAGCGGGCGGTTTCTCCTCAAAGACCAGCGTCAAGTCAATCGCGGCGTGTCGCGCCATCGCAAACGTTAGCCGCGCCTGCCACACGGGGGCTTGCGGCATGGACGCGATAATAAACGCGCACGTGTCTAAAAGCGTGGTCAGTGCCGACAGCCACGATTGGCGTTCGTGTTGCGACCGATAAAACATCAGCACCGGGTACGACAAATGCGATTCTAACAGTTCGGCGCACCATTTTTCCCAGTCGCGCAAAAACTCCGGCAAGTCGGTGACGTCTCCGCACGACATACACCCGGCGTACCGCTGAAGCAACGCCCCGGCGGAGGGCGGCGACGAAGCGCGGGCGTCTAACAGGGCGATTAAGACTTCACGTTTCGAGAACGCCCCGTACAGCACCGGCAGATACGCCACGATGATGGCGAGAAACCCGAAGCCGACGCCCGCTTCGATGTCGCACAAAACGCGCCCGGCGTTCGTCAGCGGGGAAACGTCGCCGTAGCCGAGCGTGATAAACGTCGTCGCGGATAGGTACAAATACGTGCCGAAGCCGGGCGTCGCTTCCGGTGCGTGTATCGGAATACGCAAACTCCAAACGATTCCGGCGAACGCCAGCACCATCCCTAATGCCCACACGACGAACAAAAGCAGCAACGACAACGGACCGAAAAGCGACAGAAAGTTGTCGCGCCCCTCGCCCGGCATTCGCCGCGAAGCCACGCGCCACAGATACCAGAGCGATTGGAAGAAGAAGTGCGTTCCGCGCAAGGGGCGGTCAATGCGGCGCGGCAGAACCAGCGTCTCGAAGCCCTCCCAGATGATGTAGGCGAGGGCGGCGACGCAAAGAATTAGAACAAAGATATTCACGATAGATAGGATACCCGCTCGGACACTGAAGTGTTCCGGTGGAAGCGCGGAACACTTCAGTGTCCGAACGGCGTTAAAAATCCATCTTGCTCTGCCCGGCGTCCTCCGGCGTCACTGTCTCCGTGTTCGCGTTCGCCGTTGTTGTCGCGCCGCTTTTCGCCCCGCGCTTGCCGCCGCCGAAAACGCGGGTCACATCGGGCTTGTCGTGAACCCGAAGGTA
>JACMIU010000222.1 GCA_014380985.1 Armatimonadota bacterium
CTTCAGGTAGATCTTCGGACCACCCAACTCCTTCGTCATGTTCGCGGCGAAGGTGAGCGGGGTTTCGCGCCCGACGTACTCTTTGAGCAAATCGGCGAGTTCGGCGCGGAAGGCGGGGTCGGCTTTGGCGCGTTCGTACTCGGCGGCAAGTTCGTCAAGGGCGGGAATCAGGGTTTCCGGGACATAGCGTCCGCCGTAGCGTCCGAAATGTCCGAGGGCGTCCGGTTCGGAGGTGAACGGGGCGGTCGGCGCGGTAAGTGTTACGGTACTCATAACGCTATAATACCGGCAAGTTACTCAAGTTTCTCCTTCGCAAAGAACAATATGTCAAAAATCTACTTCTATATCGGTTCCGCCGACCTTATGATCACAACCGGCGACCCGCCGCACCGCTGCCACGTTCGTGCCACGTTCGACGTTTGCAGATGGATTGACGAAACGCGGCAGGAAGCGGAAACAGACGGCTCGTTTATAGCCACGTTTGTTGTCACGGAGGACGGGGCGTTGTGGATTGCCGACCGGCGTTCAGAACACGTACAGTGCGCCCGCGGGGGTAATATCCTGTCGGCGGGAGAAATGGCTTTTGCTGTAGATCGGGGAACGGTACGGGTTGCGGAAGTTTCCAATCAGTCTACCGGCTATTGTCCCGAAGGGGAAAGTTGGGAGGCGGTAGATTCGGTGTTATCAAAAACCGGGATGGATTATCCGCCCGGATTCACCAACACTTTTACGTTTCGTCGTTGCCCCCGTTGCAAAACGACCAACATTGTTAAGGAGAATAGTTTTGTCTGTGGCTATTGTGGCAACGACCTGCCGACCGTATGGAACTTCTCGTAGCCATCGGTCACGGCGTTATTTCGCTTCCTCCCATGTTTGGCGCGGTCCGTCGAATACAAGCCGAAACCGATTCAGTATGCTGCGCCCGATGATGCCAACTTCGCTGTCAGTCACGGCGTAGTCACCGCGAAACTTCTTACCGTTGAAATCCATACGGAGGCGAGTTACAATTGTCCCGGATTCGGTAGCGTCGTAGCCGGATAAGCGAACGCCTTTCGTCGTTGAATCTGCCAGCGTAACGTTCAATCGCTCGGCGACATAACGCGGGACAAGAGTCGCATCCGCCCCTGCATCTAAAAGCATCCGCACATCCGAAACGGCTACGTTTTCGTCGTCAAGACGGTGAAACGTGACCAACCCCACGGGGGCGGGTTGCTCCGAATAGTCGAGAACGTACTGCGGCATCTATTCCTCCATATCCATCTGTAATCGCACTGCGTCGGCGGCGTGAACAAGGCGCGGGCTGTCCATTCTGTAAACCGCCCCCGGTTTCAGTTCCGGCAAGTTGAACTCGGTTTGCGTGTCTTCCGCCTCCTCAACAAGCACCGTTACTTTCGTGCCTTGCGGCAGTCGCACGGCACCGGGGAATCGGGCGTTTCCGTGTTCGTCTATTACGGCTTCAAACGTTCGTTGAGGCATTTCGTCGGTTCCTTCCACGCGCTTATTGTACCGCGAACGGGGCGCGGCGATATCTTTACTCTCACCCGGCTAATGCACTATCGGTTCACCTTCGGTGGTCTGCGCCCGGTTCTCCTCGTCCCACGCACGGAAGCCCCCGCGCATCGAAAACACGTTCGTGTAGCCCATCTGCCGGAGTGAATCGGCGGCAAGCGCGGAACGGTTCCCACCCCGGCAATACAGCACGATTTCCGTATCGGTGTCCGGCACTTCGTCCGCGATATGGTATTCGAGAATCCCGCGCCCGATACCCCGCGCCGTCGGCAAATGCCCGGCGCGGTATTCGTCCTGCTCGCGGACATCAATCACCACCCCGCGAAAGTCGGGGGAGGCGATTCGCGCTTCGACATCGGTGGGCGTGGTTTCGGCGATGCGCGTTTTGGCGTCGTCGCAAAGTTCGGTGAAGGTTTTTGATAATGGCATGACGTATCATACCCGCGAGTCGGTTCGCCTTCTATCCATTCTAAACGGCGAACGGCAAGCAAAGGAACTATCAACGATGCTGACACCGGAACAAAAAACATTCTATGCCGACAACGGCTACGTAGTGATTCGCGGGCTTCTGACGCCCGAAGAGGCGGCGATGTACCGCGACGAAACGCACACGATGATGGAGCGAATCGCGCAGTATCGAAGCAACGACGCGACATGGGCAAGCGCGAAGGGCATGACCGAGAAGAAGACCGTGCTACAGCACTGCCACGACGGGCAGTTTCAGACCGCCGCGTTCGCCCGCTTGCTCACCGACGAACGCCTTACCGGGGTTGCCGCCGACATTATCGGGGGTGATGGCAACGTGCAACTGCACCACTGCAAAAGTTTCGTGAAGCCGCCGGAAAAAGGCTCGCCGTTCCCGCTTCATCAGGACGCCCCATTTTTCCCGCACGACCACCATTCGATGATCGCGGCGATTCTGTTTTTCGACGACGCGCCTATCGAAAAAGGATGTGTTTGCGTCGTGCCGGGTTCGCACAAGCAGGGGATGCTCCCGCACCTGTCGGAAGGCTCGTATCACCTTGACCCCGCCGAGTATCCGCTGGACAGGGCGATTCCGCTTCCGGCGAAAGCGGGCGACGCGGTGTTCTTTTCGTACCTGACGATCCACGGTTCGGGCGTCAACGAATCCAGCGAAGCGCGTACCACGATGTTGGTGCAGATGCGCGATCCGCTCGACCCGCCGAGCGTTCGCACGCACGAATCGAAGGGGCAGGGCATGATGCTACGCGGCTTCGACCCGTCGTGCGGCAACACCAAACCGAGCAGTGAGGCGCACGGCGACGCCGCGCCGATGGGCATGGGTATGGGAATGGGCAAGATGTAGTGTCTGGGCAAACGAAAAACGCCGGTTCGTGGGAACCGGCGTTTTCGTCTTTTGTGATTTTACTTGCGTTTGCGGAATACGCCGACCAGTAGCGGCGCGGCAAGCAGGGCGAGCAGACCGGCGTTCGCTTCCGGCACGACCACGAGCGTCAAGCGTTGCCCGTTGCCGTTCGCGCTTTGGCGCACGGAGTACCCGGTTGCGCCGGACGGGAGGCTACCAACAAGATTGACATTTTGGAAGAACCCGGTCAGGTTGCCCGTCGTGGTTAAAAAGTCAAACGTCGCCGGAAACGCATTCGGGAAGCCCGACGCGAACGAGATATTCAGCGTGCCGCCCAGCGTCGCCGAACCGTTTATCGCCAGCACGTCGAACGACGAGAGCGACGCGATTTCGATGTTCAGCACACCGGTTCCGCTTTGCGCATAGTTGCCGTTGATCGTCAGGGTTCCTGCGGAGTTGCCGGGAGACACGATGCCGGAGGTGTTGCTGACGGACACGGGAACCGCGCCCGTGCCGGAAAGCGTTGCCCCGCTTGCCACGGTGAACGCGCCGGTTCCCATGTTTTGCAGGGTTCCGTTCACCGACAGCGATTTGCCGCCGGGGATGCCGAATCCGCCCATATCGGGCGTCGCGCCCTGCGCCACCGAATAGCCCGACGTGGCGTTGCTGCCGGACGTGATGTTGAGACGCCCCGCGCTTACGGTCGTGGTTCCCGTGTACGTGCTATTGCCGGAAAGCGTCAGGACGCCCGCGCCGCTCTTGGTGATGCCGAAGCCGTTGCCGCTAATCACGCCACTTAGCACCGATGCGTTTGTGGTAGCGTCAAATGAGGTGATGGTGATGTTGTTGACGAGGGTTGCGTTGCCGGTGAAGTTTGTCAGTTGCCCCAGTACAAACGAGCCATTGAGCGCGAGTGGGTTTGACAGGGTGCGCTCGGCTTCGTGGGCGCGGATATGCTCGCCGTTGATGGTGATAGTTCCGGTGCCGAGCGCGGCGTTGTTGGCAAGGAGAAGCCGTCCCGCGTTCAAAACGGTGCCACCGCTGTACGTGTTCGCGTTGTATAAGGCAAGGTCGCCCGCACCGTTTTTGGTGAGTGCGCCCGCGCCCGAAACCGTCGAAACCGTGCCGCGAAACTCCGAGTTGCCGCTCTGGTTTAGCGTCAAGCCGTTTGCACCGAGGGTGAGCGTACCGGAACCCGTGAGTCCCGGCGTGGTGATAGTGCCGCCGCTTGCGGCAAGGTCGCGCCGGTCGGCACGGTGAGCGTGTTCGGCGTGGTCAGCGCGGCGTTGACGTTCAGTACGCCGCCCGCCACCATATCCACGGTCCCGGCGACGGTGAGCGCGGATACCACGTTCACATTCGCCCCGGCGATAACCGGAAGGCTCGGCAGGGCGGACGGCAACGTGGCGAGGTGCAGACTCGCGCCGGTGAGCGTCGCGTTGGTGAAATTGGCACCGGTCAGGTTGGTACTGGTCAGGTTTTCGCTTTGTAGGTTGAAGCCGCTCAGATTGTTACCGGACAGGTTTACACCTTGAATGCTCGCCGCCGCCACCAGTTGCGCGTCCGTGATTGCACCCCCCGTATTGTTCCGCAGATCGGCACTGTTCAGGTCGGCACTGCTCAGATTGGTAAGAAACAGGTTGGCACCGGACAGGTTCTCACCGTTCAAGGCGAAGCCAGATAGATTGTTGCCTGACAGGTTCACGAATCGAATGTCCGCCGCATCCCGCAGTTGCGCCGCCGTTATCGCACTGTTTGCGTTCGCATTCTGCAGGTTCGCGCCATTTAGATTTGCTCCTGCAAAAAGGGCATTTGTCAAGATCGCGTCCTGCAAAATGGCATCAGTGAAAATGACGTTGGTCAAATTGGCTTGGGTGAAGTTGGTGCCGATAAACGAACTACCTGCCGCGTTATTGCCCGTAAAGTTGCGGGGAACGCCGGAAACGGGACTGAAGTCAAAGCCGCTGTAGTTCTGACCGGGCAGGAGGGTTTGCGCCGACGCGGGCTTGGCGGCGGCGGTGGCGTACACCGTCACCCCGACGAGCAAGGCGAACGGCGGCAACACGCGCAGGGCGACACCGGGCAGAAGCGATAACAGTAATGCGGACACGGCGGCGGCATCGCGTCGCGGCGATAACAGGCGGAACATGGGCAAATCTTTAATAACGAGTGCCCGCCGCGCCCCCGACAAGAGGACGGCACGAACAAACGCAGACACCGGACAGCCGGTTTCCCCTCCGCAACCGGGCGGTGGAACCGACTTAGGATAGACATGCCATACTTTGTCGGCAATTTACGCCTATTTTTTTACCCTTGATGCAGGATATTCATCACGTCGCCGTCTTTGACTTCGTAGTCTTTGCCCTCGATGCGCACCCAGCCCTTTTCCTTCGCCGCCGCCCAGCCGCCCGCCGACACCAGTTTGTCCCAGTCCACGGTTTCGGCGCGGATAAAGCCGTGTTCCAAATCCGAGTGAATCACGCCCGCCGCTTGCGGGGCTTTATCCCCGGCGCGAATCGTCCACGCCCGCACTTCTTTTTCGCCCGACGTTAAAAATGTTCGCAAGCCGAGCATCTTATAGGCGACTTTCACGAGGCGGTTCAAGCCGGTTTCGGTCAGCCCCATGTCGGCGAGATATTCGGTGGCTTCCGCCTCGCCGAGTTCGGACAGTTCCGCTTCAATCTGTGCCGACACCACCACGACATCGGTTCCGTCGTTTTTGGCGTAATCGCGCACGGCTTGAACATGCGCGTTGCCCGCGCCATCAGGCAGATCGGCTTCCGCGACATTAGCGACATAAATTACCGGTTTACTGGTCAGCAGCCCGAACTGCTTGTAGGCGAGTTCGCGGGTCGGCTTGTCGAGCGTCGCGCCCCACGTCCGCGCCGGTGCGCCGGTGGAAAGGTGCGCGAACAGCGGTTCGGCAAGGTCGAGCAGTTCTTTGTCGTCCTTGATCGTGCGCGACGTTTTTTTGAGCCGATCCATCCGCTTCTCCAGCGTCTGCAAATCGGCGAGCGCGAGCTCGGTGTTGATGGTTTCTAAGTCGCCTGCCGGGTCAACGCGCCCTTCGACGTGAACGATATTGTCGTCCTCGAAGCAACGGACGACGTGCGCGATGGCGGCAACCTCGCGGATGTTCGCTAAAAATTGGTTGCCCAAGCCCTCGCCCTTGTGTGCGCCCTTGACCAGTCCGGCGATGTCCACGAACTCCACGGCGGTTTGCACGATGGGTGGAACCCGGTCGCCTTTGGTGAACACTTCCGACAGAGCGTTCAAGCGTTCGTCGGGCAGGGTGACGATGCCGACGTTTTTGTCAATCGTAGCGAACGGGTAGTTCGCGGCGACCGCGCCCGCTTGCGTGATCGCGTTAAAAAGGGTGGACTTGCCAACGTTCGGCAAACCGACGATTCCGACTCCGAGTGCCATAAATCAAAACTTCCTTAGGGGATGCGTGGCGCAAAAATACGCCGTCTCTATCATGCCCGATAGCCGCCGTTTCGTCAAGGCAAACATATACCCCGTGCCGACGAAACCGGGTATAAAAACACATGACTCCAACACATCCCGTTATCCTTCGCCCCGTGGAACCGCGTGACAACGCCGGGCTTCGCACTATCTACAACTGGGCGGTGGAAAACACGACCGCCACGCTCGACACCGAAGAACGTTCGGCGGACGCGCAGGACGAATGGATTGCCAAACACGACGGTTTGCCTTACCCGGCTATCGTCGCCGAGGACGCGGACGGCGGTCAAATCGTCGGCTATGCATCGCTGTCGTCGTTCAACCCGAAGGCGGGCTACAACACCACGGCGGAAGTGTCGGTATATGTCCACTGCGATTGGCACGGTCTAAGAATCGGTTCCGCGCTGTTGTCGTCGCTACTGATGGAAGCCGACCGGCGCGGTTTCGTCTGCCTGATCGCGCTGATTACGAACGGCAACGAGCCGTCGCTCCGTTTGCACCGCAACTACGGCTTTATGGAAACTGGCGTGTTGCCCAAAGTCGCCCGCAAGTTCGGCGGTTGGGTGGAAGTCACGATTCTGCACCGCGTTCTGGGGGATGCCGCGTGAGCGACTTCGCCGCGATTTATGAATATGTTCGCACGATTCCCGCCGGGCAGGTGGAAAGTTACGGCGATGTCGGGCGGGCGGTAGGAGTGACGGCGCGAACCGTGGGTTTTGCGATGGCGGCGTGTCCCGAAGAGGTTCCGTGGCATCGTGTGGTCGGCTCCGACGGCTACCTGCGAATTGCAAAGCGTTCGCCCGTGCATTTCGCCGAGCAGAAGGCGCGTCTCGCGGAAGAGGGCGTCGCGGTAAACGAACGCGGGTTTGTGCCAACGGAAGCGTTCGCGGGCGCGAACGCCGGGGAAACGGGTACAACAAGCGTATGAATGAAAACAAACCGCGTGTCGGCTTCGTCGGCTTAGGCTTGATGGGCTATCCGATGGCACGAAACCTGTCCCGCGCCGGATTCGCCGTTTCCGTCTACAATCGCACCCGCGCCAAAGCCGATGCACTCGCGGGCGAAACGTCCGTCACGGTTGCGGA
>JACMIU010000223.1 GCA_014380985.1 Armatimonadota bacterium
AGATTGTGCGGCGCGAAGCGAACATCGAATCGTGCCGACATCCGCGTTCCGACGCGCATCAGGGCGAGGCACAGTTGCGAAGCGACTGGCAACGCATCATTCGGCGACATGAATCACCCCCGGTTTCTTAGCCCGAACAAAGCGATGTATCAAGAAGAAAATCACCGGAACGCCAATCGCGGTCGGCAGTAGCCAAGTGACGATGAGCGATATGCCGGGAAACCAACGCCCGAAGTTGACCGCCGCGAACGCCGTTACAGTGGAAATATACGCCGCCATCATGCGCTGAATATGGAGCGACAACCATTTTTTGCGGTCGGTTTCGGCAAGTTGACGCGCCCTCCCCTCCCCGGCTACCAGAAAGAGCGAAATCGCGCCGAACACACCGTACACCACGGCGAACTGCTCACCTCGCCACAATCCCCAAGCCGACAGCGCGAGCAGTCCTACGGCGGATGCCGCCATCACGCCCGCAACCGCGTGGTCTAACAGTTCGGGGGCGCGCTTTGCCGCGTCCCGGTATTTGAGACGAAGCATCCGCACCCCGGTTAGCGACAGATAGAAGGCGAAGACGGCGAGCAGAAGCAGAAACGGCTTCGGCTTCATAATCGCCATCACCAGCGCGGACACGGCGACAAAGCCCATTGCGCCGGTATAAACCCAACCGGCACGGCGATGCGCGACGCTTCCCTTCGCCACGGCAAGCGCGACTGGCGCGGCGAAAAGCGCGACGCTACCGGCGGCAATGTGGGCAGTTAGTAGCGACTGATGAACAAATCCTTCGGGAGAAAACAGGTCGGACATACGAAACGGCTCCTTTATAGTTAGGTATCGAATGATTCGATACCTAACTATAAACAAAGTTGCAGCTCGCGTCGTTTTTATTGATTAACCGTTTGCTCTGTCACAAGAAGACAAACCGGCGCGGACAGTTCGGACACCGCGCCGGTCGCCACGGGAACCCCGTCCGCGCCGATACGGAACACCGTCACTGTGTCGCTGTCCTGATTGGCACACAAAAGCAGATCGGTTCCCGGCACGAGCGAAAAGTTGCGCGGATGCTCACCGCCGCAGGGAACATGACCGAGCAGGGTTAAATCACCGTTCTTCCCCACCGCGTAGGATGCCAGCGAATCGTGTCCCCGGTTCGAGGCGTAGACAAACCGCCCGTCCGCCGAAACGCGAATATCGGCGCAAGCGTTGGGGTACGTTCCCGCTTCGGCTTGGGCTTGCAAGTCGGGGGGCAGGGTTGGCACGGTTTGTTCGACCACAAGCGTTTCGTTCGATAGGTGTAGGCGCATCACTGTGGAGCCGTGTTCGTTCACCACGTAGCCGACGCCCGCAAGATTCGGCGACCACGCGAAGTGCCGCGGACCCGATCCCGGCGACAGCCGCGTTTCCGATACGAGCGTCAACGCCCCGGTTTCTGGATTTACCCGGCGCACGAAAAGCGTGTCCAGCCCCAAATCGCAACACACGAGTAGCGAACCATCGGGCGAAAACCACGCGCTGTGGGCGTGGGGGGCGTCCTGCGCCGGTTTGTGTCCGGTGACGCCCCGGTTTTCCACAAACGCCGCCACCACGCCGAGCGTTCCGTCCGCGCCAATCGGAACCATCGTGTGCGCTCCGCCGCCGTACTGCGACGTTGCCGCGAACCGACCGTCGGGCGACACGGCAACATGGCACGCATACTTCGCGCCGATATTGACCACGCTTAGCGGTGACAGTTCGCCGTTCGCGCCGATGCGATACGACGCCAACCCCGCGCCCTCCACGCCGGTAATCTCGCCGACCTCCAAACACGCGAGCAACGTTTTGCCACCCGGCGTCAACGCGAGAAACGAGGCGTTTTCGACGGGAGTCGTCGACAGGACGCGAATCGCCCCCATGTCGCGGTCAAGCGCACACGAATAGATGCCGCGGCTCCCGCGCCGCGAATAGGTTCCGACAAATAGAACGGTTTCCATGAAACGTATGATACCGCGAACCACGAAAAAAACTGTTGACAGGGCGATTTTCAGGAGATATAATCAAGCACAATCGTTTTTGCAACCCGATCAACGGATGACGGTACGAATTATGCGAGAATCAAAGACCATTTCTATACGCGAGGTCGCGGCAAAAGCCGGGGTTTCTACCGGCACGGTTTCGCACGTTTTGAATAACAACGTCGCCGCTCGCATCGCTACCACCACGCAAGACCGCGTTCGCATGGTCGCCCGCGAAATGGGCTACCGACCGAACCGCTATGCCCGCTCTTTGGGGCGACGCAAAACCGACACGATTGGCTTGCTAATTTCCGGGCTTCGCAACCCATTTTTCGTGGAACTGTTGGAAAACGCCGAACACGCCGCGCTTTCCGCCGGTTATTCGGTGCTACTCGATACCGCGCCGTCGGTACAAGGAACGTACAAAGTTCATGCCCCGCTTCGCTCCGCGCTTCCCGTGGATGGTGCGCTGGTCTGGTCGTGGAACACGCAAGTCGCCGCAGAGTTTTTGGGAGCGCAAGCAGACTCGCTGCCGCTCGTTTATATCGGTTCGCATCGCTCCGACGACAGCGACTGGGTATCGTTTGATTACGAACACGGCGGAAGAATCGCCGCGCAACATTTGGTGGAACGCGGATACCGACACATCGGCTATGTGAGTCCCTACGATTATCGCGCCGGAAAATCCGAACCGCGATTCTGGGGTTGCCAGAGTGTTTGCGACGAAGCCGGGGTTCCGCTGACCCTTCTTGTGACGCAGGGTGAGGAAACCCGCCGTGCCGGGCTACGTGTCGCCGAGCAACTTGCCGCAATGGCGAACGGTTCGCGCCCCGACGCCGTGTTTTGCCACAACGACGTGCTGGCAATCGGCGTCTACAACGGGCTAATTCGTGCCGGTTTGCGTGTGCCGGAGGATATTGCCGTAATGGGTTTCGACGGCATCGAAGAAGGCGACGAACTGCCGCAAACGTTGACTACCGTGCGCACCGACACTGCCGAGCTCGCCCGCGCCGCAATCGCCTTGCTACATCGGCGCATTGAGGAGAACGCGGTCGGCACGCCGGAACAGATAGTCATCCTGCCAACCTTGACAACGGGATTAACGACGTAAAGGCTCGTTCCCGACAAAACTCAATCAAAAAAGGAAAAGTAGCACAACCGTTATTGCATCGGATAGTCCCTGTGCGAAAATCTTATGAAACACCCCTATATCGTTCTTTTCGCTATCGTCGCCGGTTTGACCTTGTGCGGGTGCGGCAACAAGGACAAACAGACTTTGACCACTCCGCCCCCGGCAGGAACCGTTCCGGCTGGCGCGGACAATCCTCAAGCGCGGGAGGCTGCCGCACGGGAGGCACAAAAGCAAGCCGCATTGCAAAAGGCACAAACCGATGTGCCAAAACCATAGAAGGAAAACAACATGACACTATCAACAAACACTCAAGGTAAACAAGGGGCATCTGTGCCTATGACAACCGCATCCGCAAAAACACAGTTTTCTGCGCGTAACGGTTTCACACTAATCGAACTGCTCGTGGTGATAGCGATAATCGCCATCCTCGCCGCGATTCTATTTCCTGTTTTCGCGCAGGCACGAGAAAAAGCACGGCAAACTTCGTGCCTTTCCAATATGAAACAAATCGGTACGGCAATGATGATGTACATTCAGGACGCCGATGAGCAGTATCCGCCGCAATGGTTCGAGAAGCCACCGAGCGCGACGTGGACAGGCAAAACGTGGCGCGAGTCCATCCTGCCTTACAGCAAATCGCAACAGATCTATGTTTGTCCGTCGAACCCGACCAACGACCAGTCTACCGCCGATAACTACTACACTGGAACCTTCCGTGTTTCCTACAACTGCAACGCGCAGACCGTGATTCGGGACGTGTTTAGCGGCGGGCAGACCGTGACACTCGCCGAAGTAACCGCCCCCGCACAAACCATCGCCATCGTTGAGGTTTGGGCGAGTAAGGCACTGGCATCGTGGGGGGGTATGGACACGGCGGCGTACAATGCCGACATCAACCCCGACTACGACGGACATCGCAACAGTTTGTTTAGCGGACACGCGAACATGAGCAACTATATGTTCGCCGATGGTCATGCCAAAGCGTTCCGCCCGACCGCCACTAAATATAATAACGCGCAAAACTCGTACTGGTATTTGGATAACCGCGCCTGTACCAGCAACTGCGACGCGATGCTACAAGCGTCGGAAAAGCGTACATTTATCCCCTAAGCGATTGACGCGAAGAACGGCGGGAGCGATCTCGCGTTCGCCGTTTTCGCACGTTTTGACGGAAGGATTTTTCGTGTTCATTTATTCACGAGCGATAACTATTATCGCCCTGCTTTGTTCCCCCCTTTTTTGTGATGCTTGCGCCGCACAAGTCTCCCCAACGGAGACGCGGGTCGAAGCCGAGACCGCGCCGCGTGGCGAAGTACGCACTGACGACGCGGCAAGCGGCAAAAAATACGTGCGCGTTTCCGGCGACTACCAACCGCTGATGGACGCCCCTGTCCCGAAGACCGGCGACGCTTTCACGATTTGGGCGCGGCTTCGCGGCACGGCGGCGCAACTCAAAGGCAACCCCGCCGGGGCGCAAAAGGAATACGAGTGGTCGTGGGACAAGTCGCAAGACTGGAAATGGGTGCGCTTCGGGCGACATACCCGCGCCGAACTCGGTGACAGCGTTTTGCTGATCCGCGCCGCCGGAGCGGTGGGCGAAAGCGAGGGCGTGGACTGCCTCATGTTCGCGTCCGATGATGCTTACGACCCCAGCAAAGAAAACGCAGAAACGCCGCTTCTGCCGAACTTTACGAAAAGCCCGGCATCATCACCCGCAACCGGAAATGCGCCGGTCGCGGTGTCGGTGAATTGGTCAAAGATTGAGGGTAAGGCAACGCGAAACAACTACGGCATCAACCTGTACGGCGGTTTCAACACCGCGAACGCTTCCGACCCCGTTTACAAGAAAAACGTGGAATACATGGCTCCCGGTATGGTGCGCTACCATAACGCGGGCAAGATGCAACCGAGCCAGAAATCTTGGGAAGGGTGTTTGAATGATGCCGGAACCGGTTGGAATCGCAAAAAAATCGGCACGGTGCTGTCCGCGCTACGCTTCGCGCACCGTCCCACGATCCTGCTCAACATCCCCTCGCACCCGGCGAGCATGGACAAAAACAACGACGGCTTTTTGGACGCCGACCAAATCGGTAACTACGCCGCGCTTTGCGCCGATCTGGTGCGCGTGGTGAATATCGAAAATCGGCTTGGTGTCACGCACTTTGAAATCACCAACGAGTGGGACGGACGGTATTACACCGATTTTCACGCGGGCAACGGAAGCGGCGGATTGAAAGACCCGGCAAAGCCCGACCGGTGGGACGAGGTGGCGGACATTTACAACCGGTGCGCCAAAGCGATGAAAGCGGTTGACCCCAAGATTTTGACGGGAGGCCCCGCCGCCGCCCGCCCGGATTTGAGCGATATGCACGAGCGATTCATCCGCCAGACCCTGCCGCAACTGGACTTCTTCTCAATACACGCCTACGCTTCCGGCTCCGCAAGTAGCCCTGACACGGAGATTTATGACCGCGCCGGGGCGATGGGCGCGTTTGCGAAAAGTGCCGTGACCCTGCTTAAAAAATTATCGCCAAAGCGGCGCATTCCGGTTTATCTCGACGAGTTCAACGTTTCGTGGACATGGGAAACCCGCGACCCGCGCATGACGAACGCGAAAGGCGGTGTGTTCGACGCGCTCGCTTACGTAGCGATTACCCGCGCCGGAACCGATTCAGCGCAGTCGTGGAACGAAAAGGACGGCATCTACGGCAAAACCGATATGGAAAACCGCCGCCGCCCCGGCGCAGAAGTCGTTCATTTGCTGAATACGTATTTTGTCGGCAACCGGGTACAAACCACGTCGGGCAATGCGAGTGTTGTTGCGTATGGTGTTGGCAACGCCGTGGCGAAGCGGCGTTCCCTGCTTCTGGTGAACCGCACCGACGCACCGCAAACCGTGAATGCCACGTTCGCTGGCGCACCGACCGGCACGAAAGACTATCAGCGCGTTGAAATCGCGTCCGGTGTCAACAACGATCGC
>JACMIU010000224.1 GCA_014380985.1 Armatimonadota bacterium
AACAGCACGCCGCTTGCCGGTGCATCGCCGAGGTTTGCCATCGTCAATCCTGCGCCCGCCGCGTACACCGGGTCGCCGTCCCCTTCCATGCGGCTTTGTAGCCATTTCAGACCGCCGCCGAAAGCGTGACCGATTTGCTGAATGGTGACGCGGCACGACTCGTGGAAAAACACCGGGTCGGGGATGTGCCAGCGGTAGAAGCCATAGCACCGCGCCACGTCGTTGTCCAGAGGTGCGCCGCTATACAATTGCGCGAAGCGTCCCTGCCCCCACGCCGTGCCGATATAGTCCTCGGTTCCGGTTCCGCAGAGCGTCGGAAAGTCAGTGTCACCGTCGAGGAAGATCTTGACTTCGCCCTCGCCCCACCATGTTTTACCGTACCGCGCCGCGTCCGGTTCCACGCCGATATGTGCGCCCAAGAACCGCCCGCGCCCCTGCACCTCCGGTAAGATTTCGTAGTCGCGCCGGAGCGTCGTTGGAGTTTCGTTGCGGGCGACGGCATGAATATAGCCGGTGGATGGTGGGTGCGTTTCGCCGATGGTGACGGAAACGTCGTAGTACAGGTAGGCAATATCGCGGTCGGTGAGATTGGAGAGCAGGAAGCGAAAGCCGTGGCGAAACGGCATCGGCAATGTGCAGACAAACGAACGCGCTTCCGGCGACGCGAAAAACGCCGATTCAAACGCTGCCATCTGCCCGCACATTTGCCCGAAAAAATCGCCGAGCGGCGCGTCAATCGCCGGGGTTTCGGCGTTGTCCCAAAAGGCTTGCACACGAACGCCGCGCAGGACTTCCAGCGAGCGGTCGTCCACCGTGAGCCAGACGCGCCGCACTGTTCCCGCGCTTTCAGGAAGCGTTGCGAGCGTCACGGTTTCCCCGGCGCGAAGCGGAACGCAGGGGCTACCCTTGCGCCCGCCGTTCGCCCCCCCACCCGCGCCGCGTGTCCCCTGCGGATTTTCCGGCGAGAACCAGCGCGTTTCGATGCCGGGTTCGGGAAGCACGGTTATGTCGTGCGGGTTCACCGTTCGCTACTCCTGCCGCGTCAGGCGACCAGCGACGGCAAGCGCGGCGGGCAGAGCCAGCGCGATCCCGAGCAGGTCGAAGCCGTCAAAGGCGGCGTTGCAACCGACGGTGGGGCGCGGTGACAGCATTGTCGCGGTAGCGAGGCAGACGCACAAGGCGAACCCGCCCCACGCCCAAACGAATCGTTGCCCCCCCGCCCCAAAGCCCCGCCACCATCGCCGGATCCATCGCCCGACCCGTGCCGACGCACGGAACACATCAAGTCCGGCGGCGATCAGCGCGAACGCCGACGCCGCGAACACCAAACCGAGCGCGACCACGCCAAGCGCGATCAGCAGTGTGAATCCCAGAAAAAAGAGTGCCGATGCAAAAGTCATTCCCCGGTGAAAAACGGCGGCGCGGCAAAAACAGTCCAACGCACGAAACCGTTCCTTTCCTGTGTTGATTGTACCGCTTGTCGGCGCGGTTTTCACCCACCGAAAAAATCGGTTATAATCAGCGCAAAGGAACTTCGTCATGCGCTTCCCGTCTCCCCTACTTTTCGTTGTGTGTCTGTGTGCCGGGTTTCTTGCCGGTTGCGGCGATCCCGATGCAACGCCGCAAGCGGAAAGCGCGGCGGCGAAACGCACTGTTGACAAAACAAACGCCATCCAGAAACAGTCCGAGCAGAACGTGAAAGAAGGAAACGCCGTTTTAGATGGCAAGTAAACCCGGCGATTCCGAAGAGGTGTCTGCCGCCACTCGTCTGTTGTGGGCAGAGTTTCACCGACTCAACACACTTCATTTTGGGGGAACCCTGCGCCTTGACGAGCTGCGCTTGTCGCCGCGCAAGCAGTACGGCGGCTATTGCGTTCCGGCGAAACGCCTCATTGTGTTGTCGCTACAGGCACTGCGCGAACACGGCTTCGAGGAAACGCTCGACACCTTTCGGCACGAGGTCGCGCACTTAGTTCACCCCAACCACTCCGCCGCGTTTTGGGAACTTGCCCGACGTTTAGGATCGGCGACTCGCTATGCGAAATCCCCGATAAACCGTAGCCCCGCGTATGTTCGCTACGTTTACGAATGCCCGGTTTGCGCGGCTACGGTGCGCCGTCAGAAGCGGTTGGTGCGGGCGTCGTGCGCGGCTTGCGACAAATCGTTCAACCCGCGTTTTCAACTGCGCCTTGTGTCGTCCCCGGCGATTCGGGGCGCGGCAAAACCGCCTACACCCGCTCAATCGCCCGGACGCCCGCGTCTGTGAGAGCGTTCGCGTCGTCGCCCGACAAATCGGTATCGGTGAATAGCAAGGCGCAAACCCCGACCGGCGCGATCTGCGCGAACGCGGTTTGCCCGATTTTGCCGGAATCGGCGACCACAATCACCTCGCCCGCGTGAGCAATCATGGCTTGCTTGATTTGCACGGCATCAAAGTCAACGGCGGTCAGTCCGGCTTCGGGATGAACGCCGGACACGCCCAAAAAAACGCGGTCGGCTTGTAGCGGCTCCAAAAACTTCGCGGCGAGTGCGCCGAGCGTGGCGCGGCGGCGCGGCTGGGTTTGCCCCCCGACCACAATCACCGTGATTTGCGGCGCGGCGTCCATCAGTAGCACCGCAGACGGCAGATTGTTCGTGACGACGGTAATATCGCGTCGCCCGGTTTCGGCAAGGGCACGGGCGATCTCGTGCGTCGTGGTTCCGGCATCGAGTATCACGGTTTCGCCGGGTCGAACCAACGCGGCGGCGGCACGACCGATGCGGCGTTTGTCGTCGTGGCGCGACGCTTCGCGTTCGGCGAACGGCGGCTCGTACAGCGACGTTTCGAGCGGCAACGCCCCGCCGTGTGTTCGGCGCAGAAGGCGGCGTGTTTCGAGCGCGGCAAGGTCGGCGCGAACCGTGGGCGCGGAAACGCCGAACGAAACGGTCAGTTCCTCCACGGTGACTTTGCCGGTGCGGCGCAGTTCCTCTAAAATACGTTGCTGTCTCTCTTCCACAAACATCGGTTTGTAACGGTTCCTTGTTTCCTTCCTTGTATCGTTTTTCGGGCGATTGTGCTACAGTGACGCATGAATCCCCTGCGCCGCGTACTGCTTGTCGGCGACGTTCACGGGCAGTTATCCGCGCTACAAATCGCGCTTAGTTACGCGGGATCGTTCGCTTTGGATGCCGTGCTTTGCACGGGCGATTTGCCAACAAAAGGGTATGCCCTGTCCGGGAATACGGCACAAACGATCAATGCGGTTGCCCAAGCCCTCGCGGGCGCGAACGTGCTGACCGTGCGCGGCAACCATGACCGTTATTTCGCCGAAAACGCCGCCGACCCCACGCTTGCCGAACTGTTTCGCGCCGAATGGGACGCCAGCCGCGACGCGCTTGATTATGTGCGAAGTTTGCCCCCGACGCGCCGAGTGGCTACGGTCGCGGGCGAACTGCTTCTTTGTCACGGCTTCGGCGCGGACGATATAGCGGGGATTTATCCCGGCGGCGACGACGCCCCTATCGCCGAGGCTTTGGCGACGCTCCCCGGCGAACGCCCCCGTTTTCTCGTTGCGGGACACACGCACCGGCGCATGGTTCGCACCGTTTTGGACGTTACGATAATCAACCCCGGTTCGCTTATCGGCGACAAAGAATCGCCCGGCTTCGCCGTCGCCGACTTTGGCGCGAGAACGGTAGCGTTTTACGAGATGGGAACAAACGGCGCGGCGACACCGGACGCCCGTTTGTCGTATAACGAGAACCTATGAGCGAACTACTGACCCGCGTCGGCATCATCGGCGACCCGCATGCA
>JACMIU010000225.1 GCA_014380985.1 Armatimonadota bacterium
AAGCGGTTTCCCGGCGAAACCGTGACCGTGATACCGTTCGCCAAACTCGATTTGAACGCGGCGGGCTTGATAAAGGACGCCGCCCCGTGAAGCGATTCGACCTGTCCGAACTGAGTGCCGGGGAGCCGTACAAACTCCTCGCGTCGCTCGTTGTGCCGCGCCCGATTGCGTGGGTTTCGACTGTTGCCGATACGGGCGTTGTCAATATCGCGCCGTACTCGTTCTTTAACCTCCTTGGTTCCGACCCGCCGATTGTCGCCCTCGGAATCGCGCCCGCGAAGCGCACCGGAGAACCGAAGGACACCGGGCACAACTTGGGCGCAATCGGGGCGGGCTTCGTGGTGCATCTGGTGGACGAGGCGAGCGCGGAAGCGATGAACCAGACGGCGGCGGAACTGCCCGCCGGGGAAAGCGAAGCGGAGCGGGCGAACCTCGAACCGGTGTACGATACCGTCACGGTTGCCGTGCCGCGAATCGCGTCCGCGCCCGCCGCATTAGAATGCCGCGTCGCCGAGATCGTCTGCGTGGGCAACAACCGCGTGGTTATCGGCGAAGTGCTGTTTGTTCACCTGCAAGACCGATTGTGGGACGACGAAACCCGGCGCGTTCGCACGGAGGAGGCGCACTTTATTGGGCGAATGCATGGCGGTGGGTTTTACACGCGCACGGGTGATTTGTTCGCTTTGGAGCGTCCGCGCTAAAAACACGGAACCTTCGTCCCGCGTCCGGCGTAAAAGAGGATAGATTTGGGGGCGCAACTGCTTGCGCCGACGTGGGAAGACCGGATGCCCGCTTTGGGGGTGTTCGGTTTTTTTGTGTCCCGGAGAATCGGTAGAGCCGATTTGTCCGGTGGGAAGGGCGTATAATTTTGTGGTCTCAATTCGCGGCATTCGCCGTCTACTTTTTGTATTTTAGTTTCTTCGAGTGGGCATTTCACCGCTATATGTTCCACACGCCGCGTTTTTCGCGCTATATGTTCAAGGAACATACGCTGACGCATCACCAGATTTACAAGGGCGACGAAACGTACCACACGCACGACGATCATCCGCACAAGGTTCCGATGGACTGGTGGGCGATGCCTGCCATGATTTTGGCGCATTTGCCGCTGTTCTTCTTGGTGCAATGGGCGACGGGATTGCCGAGCATTTGGGGCGGCGTGGCGGCGGTCGCGGCGTACTTCTCGATTTACGAGAGCATTCACTGGGCGATGCACGTTCCCCGTGCCGCCACGTTCCTGAACCGATTCCGCGTGTTCCGCTTCTTGGACACGCACCACCGCGTTCATCACAAGTATATGTTGTCGAACCTGAACGTCGTTCTGCCGCTCGCCGATTTGTGCCTCGGAACCCTGCGCGATGCCGAGGGCAAGAGGGTGCAGTTGTTCGGCGGTGTAAAAGCGGCTAAGGCGAAAGTGGCGAAGGGGAACGCGAAGATGCCGGTGGTTCCTATCTCTATCATCGGAGAGTAGGGCGGCGACAAAAAAAGCCCGGCGCGATCCCGTTAGGGTTCGCAAGCCGGGCGAGTCATGGTGTTTCTCGTGCAATCTATCATATTGCAACTGTCGTGCCAAAAGCAATAATTTCGGCAGGAAGAATTATTTATTTTTTCAGACGCGCCGCCAGCGTCTCGAACGCCGTTACCTGCTCCGCGAAAACCGCGAGCGATTCCCCCCAGAACCCTGCATCGGACAGATCAACACCGAGCGGGGCGACGAGCTCCTGCGGCGTGCGCGAGCCGCCCGCGCTTAAAAACTGCTTAAACTTCGGCGCAAAGATTGCCGCGCCTTGTTCCCGGCACTGCTTATACAGCGAAAAGGCGAGCAGTTCGCCGAACGTGTAGGCGTAGACGTAGAACGGCGTGTTGATGAAGTGCGGGATGTACGACCACCACGACGCATGACCGGGGGCGAGCGTGACGGAACCGGCGAACATTGCGCCGACCGCTTCCTGCCATAGTTCGCCGAATCGTTCGGCGGGCACTTCACCTACTTGCCGTGCTTGATGCGCCCCCTGCTCGAAGCGGTACAGAGCGGTTTGCCGGAACACGGTCGCTACTGCTTGGTCAATCTGTTCGGCGTACAAGGCGAGACGCGCTTCGTCGCTTTTCGCGGTGCGGATCATTTCGTCGAAAACGAGTTGCTCCGCGAACGTCGAGGCGACTTCCGCCATCGGCAGGGTTCCGTGGAACGACAGGAAGCCTTGCGGACGGGCGAGCGACGTGTGAATGCCGTGACCGAGTTCGTGCGCGAGGGTGCGAACGTCGCCGGTTTTGCCGAGATAGTTGAGGAAAATGTACGGGTGCGTGTCGGCGGTGACGTAGGCGCAGTAGGCTCCGCCGCGCTTGCCGGGTTGTGTCGCGCCGTCTATCCAGTGATTATCGAAGAACGCCCGTGCGGTCTCGGCGTACTCGGCGTCAAATCCGGCAAACGCCGCGAGGCAGATGTCCCGTGCCGCGTCGAAGGCGATGGGTTCCTTAAGTTCGCCGGGCAGGGGGGCGTAGCGGTCGTAGTGGAACAGTTCCGGCAGGTTCAGCAGGTCGCGCTTCGCCCGGTAGTACCGCGCTACCAGTGGGTAGCCGGATTCGGCGGTTCGCACCACGGTTTCCACCACTTCGGTGGACAGTTCGTTTTCCAGATGCCGCGCCGCTTCGGGAAAGGCGAACCCGCGCAACCGATCTTCGGTGGCTTTGGTGGCAAGGAGCGTGTTGTAGATGTAGGCGAGGGTTCGCTGTTGCGGAGCCAAACCGTCCGTGAGCGCGGTTGCCGCCCGCTCGCGGGTTTCGCGCTGTGGGTCGAACTGCCGGTTGATGGTTTCAGACAAGGTGAGCGCGTCCTCGCCGGGAACGGAGAAGCGAAGGGCGGACGTTGTTTCCTCCCAGAGGCGTGTCCATGCGCGGCGTCCGGTGTTCTGCGCTTCTTCCCACACGGTTTCGGCGTCATCAGATAACTTGTGCCGCGCTTCGTTTCGCGTGACCAGCAGAAAATGCCGGTACGCCGCGAGGGCTTCGGTGGCGGCGAAGGTGGTCAGGGTTTCGGCATCGAGGCGCGACAACTCCAACAGGAACGGTAGTAGCGGCAGGGTGACTTCGGTGTGCCGCTCTCGGACGCGTTGCAAAATCGCTCCGTTCTCCGGCGACGTGTCGCACGAAAACTGGAGCGACGCCCACGCGACCGGCTTTTGCGCTTCCTGCTGAATCCGCTCGTACTCGGCAAGGGCGACGCGCAGGTCGTCCGCGCCGAAGTCTGCTACCCGTTCCCGGTGCGATTGCGCGAACGCTTCGGCGTCGCCTTTCGCGGTCTCCAGCACCGCGAGCAGGCGCGGGTCATCGGGCGACGCGAACAGGTCGGACAGGTTCCACGTCGGCGCGGCTATGCTCGCCATTATCGCGGTCGCGCCCCGCCCGGTCGTCCGCCTTGTCCGCCCTGCTCGGCGTCGCGGGCGAACTCGGATTGCTGAATCATGTTCTCCAAATCCACGCGGTTCATGGCACGGGCGAGCGCGAACTCTTTGGTGATTTTGCCCGCCATATACAGGTCGCGCAAGGACGTGTCCATCGTTTGCATCCCGATATTGCCCGATGTTTGAATCATCGAGGTAATTTGGTGCGCCTTCGCCTCCCGAATCAGGTTACGAATCGCCGGGGTCGCAATCATAATCTCCTGAGCGCAGACGCGCCCCGCGCCGTCCACCTTCGGAATGAGTTGCTGGCAAAGCACGGCTTGCAGGTTGTTCGAGAGTTGAAGGCGGATTTGCTCTTGCTGACCGGGCGGGAAACTGTCCACGATACGGTCAACAGTGGTTGCCGCCGAGTTGGTGTGGAGCGTGGCGAACACAAGGTGTCCGGTTTCCGCCGACGATACCGCCATCTGCATCGTTTCAAGGTCGCGCATTTCGCCGACCAGAATCACGTCGGGGCCTTCGCGGAGCGCGGCGCGAAGGGCAAGCGGGAACGACTTTGTGTCCTGACCGAGTTCGCGCTGGTTGATGACCGACATTTTGTGCGAGTGGACGAACTCCACCGGGTCTTCAATCGTGATGATATGCTCGGAGCGTGTCAGGTTGATGGAGTTAATCATCGCGGCTAAGGTGGTGGATTTGCCCGAACCGGTGGGGCCTGTCACCAGCACCAGCCCGCGAGTGAGGTGCGTCAGTTTCTCGATGACCGGGGGCAGGTTCAGGTCGGCGATGGTCGGAATGGTGGTCGGGATAATTCGGAACGCGCCCGCCACGGTTCCCCGGTCGCGGAAAACGTTGCACCGAAAGCGGCTGGTGCGACCGAGCGAATAGGAAAAGTCCAGTTCAAACGTGGACTCGAACTTCTGAATCTGTTCGTCGGTCAGAATATCGTAAATCATGCGCTGGGAGACGGCGGCGGTGAACTGCTCGTAGGGGGCTTGTAGCAGTTTGCCGTGGACGCGAAGTACGGGCGGGAGCGCGGCGGCGACGTGCAGGTCGGACGCTTTTTGCTTCACGACAAGGTGGAGCAGTTCGTCAATGTGCGCGTCTTCTAAGGAGCGGACTTTGGCGGTCGGCTTCGGCGCGGCGGCGGCTTCTTCGTGATTCATCGGTTCGTCGGGCATGGTGTGTGTCGGTTGTCCTTCGGTTCAAACGCCGTGCGTGGTGCGGGCGTTTCGTTTTCTTATTTTACGGCATATCACGCCGGTTTGTCACGCGGGGATACGGATACCCAACGAAGCACGACGACCCCGGCGGGTTTCCCTGCCGGGGTCGAGCGTTCGAGGAAGGCTTCGCCTATGGGATAATGTTCATGACCCATCGGCTTCAACCTGTGCCACCTGCCCGAAGGAAAGCGGCGCGATATTCGACAATCGAAGGCTAAAACTTAGCCCGCGAAGCCCCCTCGGAGATTATGACTACTCATAAAGCACCACCTCCTGTTTTCTATAAGATATGCACCGAACCGACGTTCCTAACATTAACGGCGGAATCGCGTTTGGCGCGGCAGTGCCGCGTTATCCGCGCTTTCGCCTTCAACTGGGGGAACCAATCCGGGTACAATCTATTATAGCGTATTTTTGGGGGAAAACGTTCCCCGTTTGTTCCGTGCGGACTCTTTAGAGTCCGAGGCGCGTATCTCGCGTTTTTTTAGTGCCGTGCTATACTGAGCCTATGGCTATCCCTTCGGACAAACTTCTCGCCGAACTCGCAAAAATCGTCGGCGGGGCTGTGCTACCCGGCGATTCGGGCGCGTCGCTGACCGG
>JACMIU010000226.1 GCA_014380985.1 Armatimonadota bacterium
CAGCAAACAAAACTGGTAAATCGGAAAGCCCCATACGCGATGCAACCCAGCGAAACTTCGTTTCGCCTGATTAGGTTGCCCCGCCGGGAGGGCAAAAAAAGAAACGAAGAAACGAATGGCACGAAGAAAGAAAAGCAAATGATGAAGCAACAAATCACGGCTTGGGGCGCGGCTTGCGTCGCGTTACTGATGACGGGTGGGCTTGCCGGTTGCGGCGGGTCGGACGGGGTGCAAACGCCGGTGGCGTCGCCGACGCCCGCGCCGTCGGTGAATATCACCCGTGGTACGGAAAGCACGTTTAGCCAGTCGGCGCGGATCTTGGCGGCGCGGGAAGCGGCAAGAAACGGTGCGACTTGGCTGTCGGCGGAAACGGCGCGGCTCGCGGATGTGGATCTTGCCGCGATTCGCCGGGCGTATCCGCAGGTGGCGACGATTGAAGCGCGACCGGAGTACGATCTGCGAACCGTGTTGGTGGCGATTCCGCCAACCGCGCCGTTTCTCCAGAACTGGCTTCGCGGCGAAACGGCGACCGGGGACGCCGGCATTGACGCTCTGCTGACCGAGTTCGCGCCGGAATCGGTTGAGTCGGTGGGAAGCCCGATTGAAGGCGGCACCTACTATTTCACGCTGAAGTTCGGGCAGTCGCTGAACATGGTGAAACTTGCCGAGCGGCTGCGGGCGGCAAGTGCCGTTATTGTCGCGGCAGACCCGAATCGGTTCGCCGGTGACGGTGACGACATTGTGCGCGACGACGCGGCGGGCAAAAAACGGTACATCTGGAGCCGGGGAAGCGGCGACTGTCCCGCCGGTTGCATCAACCGGTACTCGTACACGTTCGAGATTGCCGCCGATGGCACGGTGATACTGGTGCGCGAGGGAGAAGAAATACCGGGCGGTACGCCGTAGGGGCGGTTACCGTTCAGTAGGCATACCAACCGGCAACCATATCGCCGATGCTTTCGGTACTGACGTAGCGGGTTTCCTCGCCTTTCGCGTTTTTGCCGACAATTCCGCGTCCGTTGTTGTCTTTGCCGTCGGGAGCGACGCTGTAAAGCGTGTACGTATCGTTCGGCGTGACGCGGTAGGTCAGTGCGGTTCCCGGCGCGGCGAACGGGTCTTGCGGCACGGCGGGTAGCAGTTTCGCCGTAACCAACTCGGCGAGGCTGGCGGGGTACTTGCCGGTTCGCGCCCGGTGAATACGAAGGGCGAGGGCGGTGCGAAGCAAGTCGTCCCCGGTTTCCACAACCGTGTATTTGCAAAGCACACTCGTGATTGTCGCGGCGAATATCCGCGTGATTAGTTCGTTTGGAACGGGGATTTCCCGATTGCCGATACTGTACGGCTGTTTCGACTGTGCGATTAGTTTGTCCATGTAGTCGCCCATCGTATTGATCACGTAGCGCGGCGGGACAATATCGCCGTAGTAGACGCCGCTCTCGTTTGGCGTGTCGTCCGCGTCCGGCTCCCGGTGGATTCGTTCCGGGTGCGTCATGCATTCGAGTGCGGTGC
>JACMIU010000227.1 GCA_014380985.1 Armatimonadota bacterium
CAACCCGACTTCGGTACGGCCGACGTTTACGGTCGACAAGGCCGGGACCTACGTCATCCAACTCGTCGTCAACGACGGCAAGCAGAATAGTGCTCCCGAATTCGTCACCATCTCAACGCATAATACGCCGCCGGTGGCGAACCCCGGACCCGCGCAGGCAGTCACCCTGAACTCCGCCGAATACGAACGCGCTCTGGACTGGGTGAAAGCGAACTGCCCCGAAGGAAACGATGTCAACACGCCGGAGCAAACGCGAACCCGTCAGCGCAAAGACGGCGAGTGGGAAACATCGGTTAAATCCGCGCTGATTGCCCGCGACCTGATGATTGGCAACCCCGCGCTCGCGGAAGCCGGGTTTATTGAGGAATCACGCGGGCATAACGGGCTTATCGGCGGCTTTCAAGGGCAACGTCACTGGACGGACAATTTTGCCAACGGCGACTTTTTAGAGGCGATTTTGAACTCGTCATTCGACTGGAACGGCGTTCGGCAACCGTACTTAGTCGCCACCGAAAACGATTCGCTGAACGGCGCGAGCATGGCATTAGGGCATCTGCTGACCGGCGGAACCGCGCAGTTGTTCGCCGATGTTCGCACGTATTGGTCGCCCGAATCGGTCAAGCGCGTGTCTGGTTATGATCTTGAAGGCGCGGCGTCGGGCGGGATTTTGCACCTGATTAACTCCGGCTCGGCGGCACTCGATTGGACGGGCGAGGCGGGCGTGAAACCGTTCACCGATTTGACTGGTGCTGACGCTTCGGCGTGCCTTGCGGCGACAAAATGGTGCGCGTCCGTGACCGAGTATTTCCCCGGCGGCGGTTGGTCGTCCAACTTCAAAACACGCGGCGGTATCCCTTGCACGATGTTTCGTTTGAATTTGGTCAAGGGTTTGGGACCCGTTCTGCAAATCGCCGAGGGCGTCACGATTGAATTGCCCGATGCGGTTCACGAAACTTTAGACGCACGCACGAACCCGACATGGCCGACGACATGGTTTGTCCCCCATCTGACCGGCACGGGCGCGTTTACCGATGTGTACTCGGTGATGAACGCATGGGGGGCGAACCACGGGGCTATTTGTGTGGGTCTGATCGGCGCGGACTTAATCACGCTCGCTTCGATGCTACGGATTCCGGTGGATATGCACAACGTTCCCGCGCCGCAGGTGTTTCGTCCGGCGTCGTGGACGCGATTCGGTACGGCGGACGCGGAGGCGGCGGACTACCGGGCGTGTACAGCTTACGGTGCGTTATACGGATAGCGCGTCAAGGGCGGCGGTAATTTGCTTAATGGCAAAGTCAATCTGTTCGTGTTCGATAACGAGGGGCGGCACGAGTTCGATAACGTCGCCGCCTCCCGCCGGTAGCACAATCAAGCCACGCTGGAGCAGTTCATAGACCAAGCCGAGCGCGACCTCGCGCTTGTGGAAGCGGACGCCGAGCATTAGCCCGCGCCCGCGCACTTCAGCGATATGCGCCGGAAACCGCGCCGCGAGTTCGTGCAACCGCGCTTTGAAATACGCGCCGACGGTTTTGGCGCGGGCGGGCAGGTCGCGGCTTTCGATTTCGCCGATTGCGGCAAGGCTCGCCGCGCAAGCGAGGGGGTGTCCCAAAAAGGTGGACGTGTGCATCGCCTCGCCGGTGCTTGTCCCCCACGCGGCGGCGACATCAGGGCGCATCGCGCAGGCGGAAATGGGAAACCCGCCACCCATCGCCTTGCCCATGCACAGAATGTCGGGAACCACGCCCTCGGCGTCGCAAGCGAAATAATCGCCGGTGCGCCCCCATCCAGTGAATATCTCGTCTGCGATGAGGAGCATTCCGTACCGGTCGCACAGGTCGCGCAAGCCGGGCAAATAGCCGGGAGGTGGCTCGACAATCCCGCCGCGCCCTTGAATCGGCTCGACAATCACCGCGCCGAGCGTGTCGCCGTAGTCGCGGAAGGCGGATTCCACGAACGACAAACACGCTCTGGTACAACTCTTGCAGGAAAACGAACAGGACACGGGATCGCAAAACGGCACGTGCCGCCCGAATTGGGGAACCTGTCCGGAAAACGGGGTGCGGAAATCGGCGCGTTCGGTAACGGCGAGTGCGCCCATCGTCAAGCCGTGGTAGCCGGAGCGGAATGCTAAAACGCCGGGCTTGCCGGTCGCAAGTCGCGCCGATTTCAACGCGGCTTCCACCGCGTCGCCGCCGTTCAAACCGAAAATAACGTAGCCGAGGTCGCCGGGGGAATGTTCGGCGATTTTCTCCGCAAGCCGAACCTTGAGACCCGATGGGTGAACATCGCCCATGCCGTGAATCAGAACCGCCGCTTGTTTTTGTATCGCCCCGACCACGCGGGGGTTCGAGTGACCGACGCCCATCACGCCGAACGCGGCGGTTAAATCAAGGTACGAGTTGCCATCCACATCGGTGACTAAAGAGCCGGAAGCCGATTCCCAAAACACGGGAAAGCGGCGTTCGGGATCTAAAAACGTGATATTCGGGTTTTCCGAGCGGCGGAGTTCGCCCGCAAGCAAGAGCGATTTCGCGCCGGGAATCGCGGTTTTTCGCGTAGGTAGCATGACGAAAGTATACCGCTTTGCCGAAAACTTCGTTTTGGCTGTATACTCTAACGAAGAGTTTGAATAAAACTCATGGGAACTATTTTCATTGCCTTCACAGTACGATTACAACAGTAGTCAAACGGACGCGGATTCCGCTCCCCCGAATCCCCCAAAAGGTCAGGCGCGGGTTTATAATGCGCCGGGCGAATTGAGCGCGATGCCGTGGCGGGACGCGGCGACGCTCCCCGCTTCGGGGTCGCCATCGCCTTCCAACAAGGGAAAACCGCGACGCGCACCGATTGCCACTGCGAAGGACAACAAAATGAAACGATATATTCCCATCGGAATTGTTGCGGTACTGCTCGGCACGGTCGCTCTAATACTCGGCAAAGCATTGCAGGTCGGTAACTCCATCGGCGGTGACCGAGGTATCGTCGGCACATGGATAGGTTTTAAAGACCCGCTGAGTCAGTTTCCCGCCGGGGCGAAACGCATCAACATTCTGCTGATTGGCAAGGATTATAATCACACCGACAAGGGGATTTTGTACACCAAAAACGCCCGCGCCGACACTTTGATTGTATTTTCGCTCGACTTCGTGAACAAAAAAGTTTCCTCGATTTCGATTCCCCGTGATACGTACATTCCCGAACGCGGCGGCAGAATCAATGCGACCTACTCACAGGGCGGTGCGGAACTGACGACGAACACGGTGGGAAAACTGCTCGGTGTGCGCCCCGACTACTACATCGCGCTCAAGCCCGATGGTATTAAAGCCCTCGTGGACGAGCTCGGTGGGGTCGAAGTGACCGCGCTTGACGCGATGAAATACGACGATTCGTGGGCGCAACTACACATCAACCTTCCCGAAGGCACGTACCCGATAAACGGCGAACAAGCCGTCGGTTACACGCGGTTTCGTAAGTCGAACCCCGGCTTGCCCGTGTCGAAGGAAGAAGGCGACACGCGGCGCATGGCGCGTCAGCAAAACCTGATTCGGGCGATGGTGGAAAAAGGCAAGCAACCGGCAGTGCTAATGCGAGCCGATAAGGTCGTGGATACCGCGTTCAGCCAAGTCGAAACCGATCTTTCGCGCACCCAACTCCTTGCCCTCGCCACGATTTTCCGCGATACCGAACCGAGCAAGATTACCTCGGCGACGCTTCTTGGTGAGGACGGTCGCGCCGGATCCATCTACGTTTTCAAGCCGGACGCGGAGAAAACAAAACTGATGGTGGATTGGTTGCTACGCGGCGACGAGGGCGCGGCGAACGCACTGACCGTGGTATCGGTGCAGAACGGAACCGCAGTGCGTGGCGCGGCGCGGCGCGTCGCCGAGTCGCTACGCGAAAGCGGTTACGATGCCCGACCCGATGCCACCCGCCCGAAGTCCGGTAGCGGGGAAACCATGCCGGAAGGGCTTGCGGCGTCGCGCATCGTCTATCACAAAGCGACCTTTGAAAGCCGGGCGCAGACGATTGCCCGTCTCCTCGGAGTATCCGATGTGGTGAAAGTCCCGCTCACGCCCGCCGAAGAAGCGGCGGCGAGTATAAACAAAGACGAGTCCCCCGCCGATGTGCAAATCGTGATCGGACGCGATATCGCCCAGCCGGAAGACACGGCGCAAAGCGCGAAAACCGAGTAGAATACGGATCATGGCAATCGAAACAACGACCGCTACGGCGCGGTATCGCACGGTTCTACTTTTTGGTGCGCCGGGCGCGGGCAAAGGCACGGTGGGTAAATCGCTCGGTGCGATTCCCGGTTTTCTGCACATGGCGTGCGGCGATGTTTTCCGCGACATTGACCTGTCTACCCCGCTCGGAAAAAAGTTTATCGAGTTCTCGTCCAAAGGCTTGCTCGTGCCGGACGATGCGACTATCGCCCTTTGGAAGGTCAGCATTGACGGGCTGGTCGGAACGCATACGTTCCGACCCCACCGCGACACGCTGGTTTTAGACGGCATTCCGCGCAACGTGGAGCAGGCAAAAAGTATCGCGTCGTATGTGGACGTTCGCCGCGTCTTCTACCTCGTCTGCTCGGACGAGAAACTGATGATTGACCGCTTGCAACGCCGCGCTCTGAAGGAGAACCGCCTCGATGACGCTTCCGAGGAAGTGATTCGTCGTCGCTGGCGAGTCTATGAGCAGGAAACCGAGCCGGTTTTAGGGTTTTACCCCGCTTCCATCATCGAACGGGTAGACGCCGTAGGCGCACCGATTAAAGTTATCCACGATGTTTTGGGGCGTATTTTAGCCGCTCCGGAGTAAGCCCGTGGCAGGCGGCGAAGGTCGCTCCAACGCATCGAAAAAAGAATGGGCGACGTTTTCTCCGACACCGAATGCCGTCAGAGCCGCCGGAAGTTCGTGCGACCGCGGCACGGTTTTGCCCGCTTCCCACCATGACAGCGTGGATTTGTGGACGCCGACACGTGCCGATAGTTGGGCAAGGCTCCAACCACGATCTTGCCGTAACCGAAAGCATGGCGTTAAGCGACTATGGCGGGAGTGGTTGCCGTTGCCGCGTTCTCGTTTTCAGCACGCATCGCCGCTTCGAGTGAGGCGATAGCGACGGCGATCTGTTTGCCGTCGGGTTCACGGGTCGTAAGCAGTTGTGTCCACATTCCGGGGCGCGATAAAGCGTCGGCGAGCGGATTGCCCCGGTAGCGACCGGCAAGACGTAGCAGTTCAAACGAGATTCCCGCGACGGGGAACATCAGAGCCACCATTACGGCAAGCCGGATAATGCCGGTCAGGAGCCGTTCCAGTACGACAAGGTTTGCCGGAAGTTGCGGCAAAAGCAGTTGGTACAATTGAGACTCGCGGAATACAGCGAATAGTAACGTCGCCACGACCATGACAATCACCACAAACGACGTCCCGCAACGCGGGTGAAGCCGGGACTGCGCCAAGCCGTTTTCCACGGTGAGCGGCAGTTTCGCTTCCAACATATTGATAACTTTATGCTCCGCACCGTGATACTCGAAGGTGCGGCGCACGTGCTTGTACTGCGACACGGCAAGGATATAGGCGAAGAAGATAGTCAGGCGAACGATGCCGTCAAGGAGCGCGGTCTGCCACCAGCCGGTGATGCCGAGGCGCGGCGCAAAAACCTCGGTGATCACATACGGGATGCCGACGATTAAGCCGATGCCGATAGCAAGCCCCAGCACCATTGCTCCGCCGATGTAGACATCGGTGACGCCGGATTTAGCGAACTTCGTATTGCCGGGAATCACCACACCAACTACCGGCGCGGCTCCGACCGGGGCGACTTCGGCGCGGGTCATGGCGTCCGCGTTCGGTTGGTCAATCCCCTGTTCGGCGACCTTTGCTGCCCAGAACAGGGCGCGGGTTCCGAGTGCCATGGCGTCCACAATCATAAACCCACCGCGCAGGAAAGCCAATTTCTGCCAATCGGGGCGCAAGGATTTGGGAACCGGTTCGCAGGTCGTGGCGATCATGCCGTCCGCTTGCCGACACGCCACGGCAAAGAACAGGGGACCGCGCATCATCACGCCCTCGATGACCGCCTGCCCCCCGTAGAGTTTCGCCGGTGTATCTGTGTTCGGTTCGCTCATAAGAGAATTGCTTGCCGTTATGATACCCGACGATTGCGCCAAGACGCTTACTTTTTCTTCATGCCGTATTTTTGCATGAACTTCTCAACACGTCCTTCGGTATCCATAATCTTTTGTTTACCGGTAAAGAACGGGTGCGACGCCGACGTAATTTCCGAGGTAAACACGGGGTACGTTTTGCCGTCTTTCGCATAAACCGCGGTTTTGGTGGTTTTCAGGGTGGAGCGGCTCAAAAACTGGTAATCGGTCGAACCGTCTTGGAACAAAATCCAGCGATATTCGGGGTGAATCGAATCTTTCATGTTGTCTATATGCCTTTCATAGCAACGCCCGACGATTTCCGAACGTCGGGCATAGAAACGGATTGTACCGCGTGTCGGACGTGGTTGCAACCGTTTCTTTCGGCGCGGGAAGAAAGCCGGTATACTAACCGTTATGCCCGACCCCACCCCTGTAGCCACTGGCTACAAACAGCCATCCGCCGATATAGTGGCGATTTTAGACGCCCCCTCCTCCCCCGCCGGTTTTTTGTCGCCCGACCGTCGCACGTTGCTTTTAGCCGATTACGAGGCGTATCCGCCGCTCTCAACACTCGCCCGCCCGTATTTGAAACTCGCCGGGATTCGTATTGACCCGACGATCAACGGGCATCAGCGCACGTCACAGTACACCGGTTTCTCGCTGGTAGATACCGAAACTGGCAAGCAAAGACCGGTGCGCGGAATCCCCGCCGGTTCGCAGCTCGGTTCGCCTTCGTGGTGCGCGAACGGATCGCGGTTCGCGTTCACGCGGGACGTGGACGGCGGCATCGAAATTGGCATTTGCGAACGGGGTAGCGGCGAAGCGCGTTTTCTGCCGGGGCTACTCGTGTCCGACCTGTTAGCCGGTCCCTTTTCGTGGAGCGACGACGGCGAAACGCTTTTTGTCGCGCAGATTCCGCCCGGTCGTGGAGCCGCGCCGCTTCCCCCGACCGTGCCAAATACTCCGGTGGTGGAAGAAACGGTCGGTAAGTTCACGAAGGCAAGCACGTACCAAGACCTGCTCCGAAGCGATTTCGACACCGCGCAGTTTCGTTATTTTGTCACGGTGCAACTCGCGTTCGTGAATATCGAAAGCGGCGAAATTAAGCCTATCGGCGAACCGGGCGCGTATGTCGGGGCGGCGTGGTCGCCGGACGAAAACTATCTGTGCCTGTCGCGTTTGACCGACGTGTCGTTTCGCGTCCCCTATTCGCTGTTCGGCAAGGTGGTCGAGGTGTGGGACGCCCGCACAGGCGCGGTCGTTTCCACCGTGGCGACGCATCCCGTGCGCGACGAAGTGCCGCAACAGGGCGTTTATACCGGGGCGCGAAGCATTATGTGGCAGGGCAACCGGGACGCGACCTTGCTTTGGATAGAAGCGTTGGACGGCGGCGATCCGCTGGCAAAAGTCCCGCACCGCGACGCCGTTTTCTCGCTTTCCGCGCCGTTCACCGGGTCGAAGCGCGAAATTATCCGGCTCAAGGAGCGGTACGCGGGCTTCGATTGGTTCGCTACCACCGATGATTGCCTGCTGACCGAGTACAATCGTGACCGCCGTTGGCGCACGACGTATCGCTTGAACCTGTCCGCGCCGGAAACGCACACCGTGCTGTTTGATCTGTCGGTCAACGATGCGTACAACGCGCCGGGAAACGCGGTCTACGAAACTGCGCTGGATGGTCGCTACTTCATCAAGCAAAACGGCGACCACATTTTCTTGAGCGGACGTGGCGCGACCACCGACGGCGACCGCCCTTTCTTACGCGAGATGAACTTGCTCACCCTCGAAACGCGGGAACTGTGGCGGTGCGACGGCGATTATTACGAATCGTTCGCGGCGTTTCTGCCCGGCGAAAACGAGATTTTCACCACGTACCAAAGCCGTATCGAGCCGCCGAACTATTACCGGCTGTCGCTTGACACCGGCGAACGTACCCCGCTAACCCGGTTCGCCGACCCGCATCCGCAAATCACCGGCTTGCACAAGGAGATTGTGTCGTACCGTCGCGCCGGAGACGATGTGCCGCTGTCGGCGAAATTATACCTGCCCCCCGGTTACGAAGTCGGCTCCGGCGAAAAACTGCCGGTGCTGTTTTGGGCGTACCCCGAAGAGTATTCGGATGCGGCGACCGCCGGGCAGGTGCGCGGTTCGGATAAGACGTTCACACGGCTTGCCGGAACGTCGCCCTTGTGGTTCGTGACGCAGGGTTTCGCCGTGATGCTGGACGCCACGGTTCCCGTGGTCGGCGACCCGGAAACCATGAACGATACGTTTGTGGAGCAAATCGTTGGTGCGGCGCAGTCCGCGATTGACTACCTTGATGCTCGCGGCATCGTGGATCGTAGCCGCGTCGTTTGCGCCGGACATTCTTACGGGGCGTTTATGACCGCGAACCTGCTGGCGCACAGCAGCCTGTTCGCCGCCGGAATCGCCCGCTCCGGTGCGTACAACCGCACCCTGACGCCGTTCGGATTTCAGTCGGAACGTCGGTCTATCTGGGAGGCTCCCGACGTATACCGCAATCTTTCGCCGTTCACCTACGCCGACAAAATCACCGCGCCGCTGTTGCTAATTCATGGGCAAGCCGACAACAACCCCGGCACGTTCACGGTGCAATCGGAGCGGTTTTATCAAGCACTCGCGGCGAACGGCGCAACCGCGAAACTCGTTCTCCTGCCGCACGAGTCGCACGGCTACCGCGCCCGCGAATCGGTTTTACACGTGCTGGCGGAATCGTTTGAGTGGGCGGCGCGATTCGCGGGAAAATCGAATGAGGTGGCAACGGAACCCGAAACCCGTTAAAATTGCACCAGAACAGGATTTTTATAGAACCCATGAGTATGCTCGCCGCCCTGCGCGAAATGCCGCGATTGTCGCCCGAAGCCGCCCGAATCGCCGACCGATTGACCGCGCTGAAACCGTACCAACCCGGCAGGCCGATTGAGGATGTGCGCCGCGAATACGGCATCGTTGGCGAAATCGTCAAGTTAGCGTCGAACGAGAACCCGCTCGGCGTGTCTCCCGCCGCATTGGTTGCGCTCGCCGAAGTGTTGCCGCGCCTCGCGCTATACCCCGACGGCGGTTGCCACGATCTGCGCCTCGCGGTTGCCGCGCACCTTGATGTGTCCCCCGATATGCTCGTTTTCGGCAACGGTTCGGACGAGATTATTCACCTGCTCGGCTTGACATTCCTCGAACCCGGCGACGAGTTAGTTATCGGCGACCCGACGTTTGTTTTGTACGAAGCCGCCGCCACGCTCGCGGGCGCGACCGTTGTCAAAGTCCCGCTGACGCGCCCCGGTCTGGTTCACGACGTTGACGTCATGACCGCCGCCGTCACGGAGAAAACGCGCCTCGTAATTATCGCCAACCCACACAACCCCACGGGTACGATTGTGGAAAACACCGCCGCGCTGTACCGCCTGATGGAGCGGTTGCCCCCTCGCGCCCTGCTGGTTTTGGACGAAGCGTATGCCGAGTACGTCTACCACCGCCCCGGCTTCCCGAAAGCATTGGACTTCGTAAAAGCCGGTGCGCCGGTACTCGGCTTGCGAACGTTCAGCAAAATGTACGGGCTTGCCGGGCTTCGCGTCGGCTACGGCGTCGCCGACGCGGGGCTTATCGCGGCGATGAATCAGGCGCGGTCGCCGTTCAATGTCAATCTTGCCGCACAGGTCGCCGCCACCGCCGCGATAAACGATTATGCGTTCGTGGAAAAAAGCCGCGCCGTCAACGAAACCGGTTTAGCGCAGTTCTACGCCGCGTTCGAGGCAATGGGACTGCCGTACATTCCGTCGTTTGCAAACTTCGTGTTGGTGGATACGAAGCAGCCGTGCCGCGACGTTTTCCACGCCTTGCTGAAGCGCGGCGTGATTGTTCGCACCGGCGACGTGTTCGGACTGCCGACGTTTTTGCGTGTCACGGTGGGAACCCCGGCGCAGAACGAACGCTTCTTGGAGGCACTGCGCGAGGTGCTGGGAACCGGCGCGACACCGGCACAGTTACAATGAGCGTGAACAACGACATTTCTACGTCCCCGCCGAAACGCGCTCTGCCCTTCTGGGTACGCTTTTTCCTGCTTCCGGCGATTTTCAGCACGGTGATTTGCCTCGCCGTGCTGTTTGTGCCGGGCGCGGGTTGGAACAGCAATGATGTTTCTACCGGCGAATCCGACGGCTACCCCGACCTATTGCCTCGACGCTACGACTCGTCGCCGGAAAACACACTCACCTACGCGGCGGCGGCGGCATCGGGTTTGCGAAACTGGAAAGTCGTGCGCCGCGACACCGACGCGGGCAAATTGTTTGTCGAAGTGCGAACTGCTATCCCCTTATTCACCGACGACGTGACCGTGACCGTGACTTCGACTGGCGCGAACGGTGAATCGTCGCAGGTTCACGTCCGCTCCGTTTCAAGGGTCGGGCGCGGGGATTTGGGCGAAAACTCCCGCCACATTCGCGCCCTGCAGTCTGCGATGGACGAACGATTACCGCTCCTTCGGGACGCCGCCCCGTGACGCCCACCGAGCGAACAGTCACGGTGACAACGGTCGGCGGCACGACGTTTGCCGAACGCACCGACGCCGTGGCAATGGAGGAACCGCTCGAAATCCGCGTTCGCACCGCAAGTACGGAACCCGTGAGCGTGGCGATTACGATGCGAACGCCGGACGCGGACGGTGAACTCGCGGCGGGCTTTTTGTGGAGCGAAGGCATTGTTACCGACGCGGCGCAAATCGTCTCCGTCAGCGAAGGCGGCGCGGTGCAACCGGGCGGCTTCGCAAATATCGTCACGCTCCGGCTTCGGGAAATGCCGCCGGATATTTCGGCGCGGCAGTTTTACATGACCTCCTCGTGCGGCGTTTGCGGCAAAGCGTCGCTTGAAGCCATCGCGTCGCGGGAACCTTTTCCCTTGCGGCGCGGGTATCCGGTCTGGTCACCGGGCGTGATTCACACGCTGTCGGACAAACTACGCGCCGCGCAGGACACGTTTGACCGCACAGGCGGACTACACGCGGCGGGCTTGTTCGACGGCGAAGGCGTTCTTGTTGCCGTGCGCGAGGATGTCGGGCGGCACAACGCCGTGGATAAAATCGTCGGCATGGCACTACTCAGCGGCGAACTTCCCCTGTCCGATTGTTTGCTGTTCGTGAGCGGTCGCGCCTCGTTTGAACTCGTGCAAAAGGCGGTGATGGCGGGAGTCCCGGCACTGGCGGCGGTCGGTGCGCCGTCGTCGCTCGCGGTCGCCTTAGCGAAAGACGCAGGCGTTACCCTACTTGGCTTTGTGCGCGGCGAGCGGTTTAATATCTATGCGAATGGAGACCGAATACGATGACGAACCCCGATAGCGTTTACGCCGAACCGCCCCCGGAAACCACCGAGCCGCGCCTCGGACGCCGCGAAGAAGTAGCGAGCGGCATTCCCGCGATTGTGCAAACATTGAAGTTCGGTATGGAGGCGATGGGCGCGGGGCGCACGGCGAAACTGCTGACCACGATTAACCAGAAGCAGGGTTTCGATTGCCCGTCATGCGCGTGGCCCGACCCCGACGACCACCGGTCGGTTGCCGAGTTTTGCGAGAACGGGGCTAAAGCCGTTGCCGACGAAGCGACCACGAAGCGGATCACGGCAAAGTTTTTCGCCGACCATTCACTTGTTGCACTGTCGCAAAAATCGGATATGTGGCTCGGCAAGCAGGGACGCCTGACCGAGCCGATGGTAAAACGTGCCGGTTCCGACCGCTACGAACCCGTCTCTTGGGACGACGCTTTCGCCCTAATCGCGTCACATTTGAACGCTCTCGCGTCGCCGAACGAAGCAATTTTCTACACGTCGGGGCGCACGTCGAACGAAGCCGCGTTTCTGTACCAACTGTTCGTGCGGCAATTCGGCACGAACAACCTGCCTGATTGCTCGAATATGTGCCACGAATCGAGCGGCGTTGGTCTTGGCGAAGCCATCGGTATCGGCAAAGGCACGGTGAAACTGTCCGATTTCGACAAAGCAAACGCCATTTTCGTTATCGGGCAGAATCCCGGCACGAACCATCCGCGAATGCTGTCCGCGCTTCAGGCGGCGGCGCGGCGTGGGGCGACCATCATTTCTGTAAACCCGCTGCAGGAAACCGGCATGACGCGGTTTACGCACCCGCAGGAAGTCTGGAACCTGCTCGGTGCGGGAACACAAATCGCCACGCACCATTTTCCCGTGACCATCAACGGTGATGTGGCGTTCCTCAAGGGTGTCATGAAGGAACTGATAGAAGCCGACGAGCGCACTGGGGGAGCGGTTCTGAACCACGATTTTATCAAGGAAAAGACCGAAGGCTTTGATGCTCTCGCGGACGACCTGCGGCAAACGATGTGGGAGGAAATCGAAGCCGGTTCGGGGCTGACGCGGGCGCAGATACAGGAGGCGGCATTAATCACGGCAGGGGCGAAGCGCATCATCTTCTGCTGGGCGATGGGCTTGACACAGCACAAGAACGGCGTCGCCAATATCGCGTCGGTCGCCAATCTTGCCCTGCTCGGCGGGCATATCGGGCGACCTGGCGCGGGCTTGTGTCCCGTGCGCGGGCATTCCAACGTGCAGGGCGACCGCACGATGGGCATCTACGAAAAGCCTTCGGCGAAGTTTCTGGACGCCCTGCAAAGCGTGTTCGGGTTCGACCCGCCCCGTGAACCCGGCTACGACACGGTGGAGGCGATTGAAGCCATGCATACCGGCGCGGCGACGGTGTTTTTCGGCATGGGGGGCAACTTCCTTTCGGCGACTCCCGACACGTCCTACACCGCCGAAGCGTTGTCCCGGTGCGACTTGACGGTTCACGTTTCCACGAAACTCAACCGGGCGCATCTGGTCACGGGGAAAACCGCGCTGATTCTGCCCTGCCTCGGACGCACCGAACTCGACCGCGATCAGTTCGTTTCCGTGGAAGACTCGATGGGCGTGGTTCATGCGTCGCGGGGCGGACTGCCCCCGGCGTCGGCGCACCTCTTGTCCGAAACGCAAATCGTGGCGCGGATGGCACAAGCGACTTTGGGCGCGAAATCGCCGACTGACTGGAGCGGGTACGCCGCGAATTACGATACCCTGCGCGATTGCGTTGAGCGCGTTGTCCCCGGTTTCGACGATTACAACAAGCGCGTTCGTGAGCCGGGCGGCTTTTACCTGCCGAACAAACCGCGTGACGCCGCGCAGTTCGATACGCCCGACGGCAAAGCGCATTTCACGGTTCACCCGATACCGCGCCACGACCTTTTGCCGGGGCAACTGCTCCTGATGACGATTCGTAGCCACGACCAGTTCAACACCACAGTTTACGGTCTGGACGACCGCTACCGGGGCGTGTACGGCGGGCGTCGCGTCGTTTTCGCGCACCCGGACGACATCCGCGAAGCCGGACTTGCGCCGGAGCAGTGGGCGGATATTACGTCGCACTTTGATAGCGAAACGCGCACGGCGTCGCGCTTCAAAGTCGTGCCGTATGCGTTGCCGCGCCGTTGCGCGGCGGCGTACTTCCCCGAAGCGAACGTGCTGGTTCCCGCGAAGCACACCGCCGACCGCTCGAATACACCGGCGTACAAGTCGGTCGTGATCACGCTCGCGCCGCACCGCGAACCGTGAATCGCCTACGTTGGTAGCTGTTCGCGCTGAACGGCTTCCATTGTTTTCGCCCCCGACTG
>JACMIU010000027.1 GCA_014380985.1 Armatimonadota bacterium
CCTCGATAAACGGCATACCAATGGTAGTGGCGTCGGTGCCATTGTCGCTCAACAGCACCTCGCCAAAGGTAAGCTTGTCACCTACAGCAAACGGCTTGCGGCCCTCCTTGGTGAGCTCGCCCTTCATGGCCTCAATCTTTAAGACCGAGCCCTCAGAGACCATATACTGCTTGCCACCGGTCTGGATAACAGAAAAGCTGCCGGCCGGGGCAGATGCGGTCTTGGCGGCTGCCTTAGGGGCGGCCTTTTTAGCGGTTTTGGGGGCTTTGGTGGTTGCGGTTGCCATATAGTTTGCCTTTCCGTTACGGATTGTATGGTTAGTATACCGTTTCAGCCACGTAAGACGGTAGACCGATTGCGTCATCGGCAGGGCGTTACGCGGTATACTGAAAGCGAAGGAATCTTGAAATGTTTAACGAATCCGCCCCCCTTTCACCGTCGCCCTACGACCATTTACCGCTCACCTTTCCGCGCCGCAAAACGCGCCCGGTGCGCGTCGGCAATATCGTCGTTGGCGGCGACCATCCGGTCGTGGTGCAGTCCATGATTACCGCCGAAACGCGCAACGTCGCCGATTGTGTGCGGCAGATTACCGAAATGGCACGAAAGGGCGCGGAAATCGTGCGCGTCACCACCCCAACGTTGATGGAGGCGCACTGCCTCGGCGAAATCAAGGAGATTCTGCGAAAGCGGTTGGTCAATGTGCCGCTCGTTGCCGATGTCCACCATCAAGGGTCGGAGATCGCGCAGGTCGTGGCGCAGTTTGTGGACAAGGTGCGTTTGAACCCCGGTTTGTTTGTGTTCCGCAAGATGCGCGGGCGGGCGGAAGAATACTCGGCGGACGAAATCGCCGACGAGCAAGCCGCGATTGAGGCGAGTTTGCTTCCCGTTATTACGACGTGCCGGGAGCGCGATATTGCCATGCGAATCGGCGTCAACCACGGTAGTCTGGCGGAGCGGATGCTAGTTACGCACGGCGACACGCCCGCCGGAATGGTCGAATCGGCACTCGAATACATCCGAATCTGCGAACGCCACGATTACCGTAATCTGATTATTTCCCTCAAAGCGTCGCGGGTTCCGGTAATGCTCGCCGCGAACCGGTTAATGGTGCGGGCGATGGAAGCCGAGGGCATGGATTACCCGCTTCACTTAGGCGTCACGGAGGCGGGCGACGGGCAGTATGCCCGTGTCAAATCCACCACCGGCATCGGAACGTTGCTCGCCGAGGGCATCGGGGACACGATTCGTGTCTCGCTGTCGGAAGACCCGGTGAACGAACTGCCGGTGTGCTACGAGATTTTGCAAGCGTTGGGACTGCGGAAAACGCAGGTCGAGTATATCGCCTGTCCGTCGTGCGGGCGCACGAAGTTCGATTTGCCGACGGTTTTGCGTGAGGTGCGAAACGCTACGAGCCATTTAATCGGCTTGGATATTGCCGTGATGGGATGCATCGTCAATGGGCCCGGCGAGATGGCGGACGCCGACTACGGCTATGTGGGCAAGGCGGGCGGCTTGATTACGCTGTACCGCAAGCGCGAACCGCTGAAAACCGTGCCGCAGGAGCAAGGCGTTTCCGAACTAATCGCGCTGATTAAGGCGGACGGGATGTGGCGCGAGCCGAAGGCGGGCGTCGCCGAATAAAGGAGAACTGATATGCCGTCGCCGTTTCCGGGATTTGACCCGTACCTTGAAAACCGACACCGATGGAGGACGGTTTACACGCCGCTTATCGTGACGTTGCAACAGGCTATTCGTAGCCGGTTGCCGAAAGGCTTCACGGCGTCTGTGGAGGAACACCTTGCCGTGGCGACACCGACAAGCCGCCTCTCCTCCGCGGGAAATAAATTGGACGAACGCTCGCCCGACATCACTGTTTTTGAGGAGGAACGGCGCGGCGACATCCGCGTTCTCACGGAAAAGTACGCGCTACCGTTTGACCGGGAACTTACCGCGCCGGATATTGTGCGCTTAGACGATACGCCGCATCGCTTCGTGCGGGTTTACGACCGACGCGACGTAGTTGCCGTAGTCGAACTGTTGTCGCCGACGAACAAAGACGGCGCAACGCGGGTCGACACAGTACCAGCGCAAGCAATCCGAGATGATAAACGCCGGGGTTCATTTGATCGAAATTGATCTGCTTCGCGCCGGGGCGCACGTGCTTTACGTGCCGCAAACCGTGGTAGAGGATACCGGGGCGTATGACTATCTTGTCGCGTTGTCGGACGCCACGCGCCCCGACGAATACCGCTTTTGGCGCGTCGGACTGCGCGATACTCTCCCCGCTTTCGCGTTGCCGCTCACGCCGGATGTGCCGGATGTGCCAATTGATTTGCAAGGCATTTTTACCGCTTGCTACGATGCGTCCGGCTTGGGCGACGCCGTTCGTTACGACAAGGAGCCGGAGCCGCCACTCTCGCCCGAAGATGCCGCGTGGACGGACGAACTGTTGCGCGGCTACGCTAAGACAATCATCTGGTGGCACGAAAAGCGCGGCAACGTGAACGAAACCGTGCCGTCCGCGTTTGGCGTCAGGGCAAGCGGTTCGTCGCTCGGTTGTAGCCGCGCCACCGTCACCGGTTTGGGAAGCCGTAGCGTGACCGTGGTATCCAGCATCGGCAGGATGTCCTCGATAACCTCGATGCTTTTGCCGCGCCGCACCGGGGACGC
>JACMIU010000228.1 GCA_014380985.1 Armatimonadota bacterium
CACGACGCGCTTTTTCAGCGGTGGCATCGAGAGCGGCGAGGGAGGCGGCTTCGGCAGTGGCAAAGTCCCTTTTTCGCGCCGCACGAACGATTCCAGACTAATGTTTGTGTCGAGTTGCGACGCCCAAACCGTTTTGTCCGGCAACACAAAATCGTAGCCGAGTTCGGCGGCAAGACCGAGCTTGTCGGCGCGAACCGCGTAGCCTTCTTTTTGCCAATAACGTACCTTCTCTGTAAACGTTTCGCGCAGGGTGGGGGGCAGTTCGGATGCCTTTAGCGGCATTCCGTTATACACCCGTTCGCCGGTTTCGTAGAACGTGTCGAGCGATTTCAGCAGGACGGCGGGTACGGGAGCGTCGCCGGTTTCCGCGTAGCCGATGGCGGCGAACGGATCGTTTTTCGCGGATTGTTCGGTCGCTTTCATTTGCGCGTCGCGTCGGGCGGCGTCGGCGACTTCGCCCCAATCGTCGAGGCGGGCGAACTGTGTGCCGATTCCCTCCACGTCGAACGTCAGCAAAAAAATCGCCCCATCCGGCGCGTCCAACCGGCGAAACGTCGCACTCAGCGAGCGGCACAGCACGGTTAGCACGTCCCGCGCCGGAATCGTGGAACCGGCTTTCGGCAATCGGCACGTCACCGTTTGCGCCGCGTACCGCTTGTCGGCGACGATTCGTAGGTTCGTCGCGTCGGCGACGCGCTTCAAAAGCGCACTCACGGGTTCGGTTCCCGCGTGAAGCGGAACGCGGGCGTTCAGCACAGGCGAATCGAGCGGCAGCTGCCCCGGCTTCAACCGACCCGGCACCGACTGTATCAATGTCACGCCAAACGCCGACAAGCCTTCGGGCTTTTCCCACGGTCGCTCGTCGGAATCGAGCGTTTCGATGCCTTCGTCTCCATCAGGAAACGCTTTCGGTTTTTGTCCCGGAAACACGTCGGCGACGTTGCTCGCGCAGGTCGTGTCTTCTTTGCCGATTTTGGTTTCCACGAATCGGAACGTCAGGCGGCGCACGGCGCGAAGGCGCACCGTTTCCCCCGGCACGGTTTGTGGTTTGCTTTCCTTGTCCGGCACGTAGCCGGTTCCGGTAGGCGACGGGCGCATAGTGCGCCGCGTGAACGACGATGGAATCAATCCGGCGAAAAGCGGACGCTGAGCATCGGTCAAATTACCGACGCCGATACCGGACGCCCCGCCGAACAGTTTCCACTGCTCCGGCGTTAGCAGTGACTGAAACAGGGTTAGCCGTTCGCTGTCGCGCATTCCCGCGAACGGGTCGGGTTTGCCGGGGTCCGCCACGATGACCGGCATTTCTCGCGGCACGAGCGCGGTCACGGTTCCGACGCGCAAGGTGCGACGGCGGACGATTTCGCCAAGCCCTACCGGTGTCTTGCCCGTGAACATTCTCCGCAGATTCGCCTGAGCGCGTTCGCCCGTGCCGAAGTTCAGATCGTCGCCGATGAAAACGAGTGCGCCCTGCGTTTGCGGGTCATAGCGGAGCAGGTCGAGCGCGGTTTTCGCGCCCGTCGCGGTTTGCGCCCACGCGGGCGCGGCAATCAGAAGCGGAGCGAGAACGGCGGCGGGAAAGCGGGTTATCATAGCGTGTTTAACGTTTCGTGGGCGCGGTCGGTTGCGGCTTGGCGTCGGGAAGCAGGGCGATGGCGGCGCGAACTTTCGGCTCGGTGCACCACGGAATATC
>JACMIU010000229.1 GCA_014380985.1 Armatimonadota bacterium
AACGTCGCGTGGCTGTGGAAACAGTGGATGAACATACTACGAATGCGCCAAGACGGTGTGCCGGTATTGGGCTTCACGTGGTACTCGCTGATTGACCAGATTGACTGGGACTGCGGTTTGACCGAGAAAAACAACCGCGTCAATCCGTGCGGCTTGTACGACTTGCAACGTCAACCGCGCCCGGTCGCGGACGCCTATCGGCAACTGCTACAGGAGTTCGGGCGAATCACCGTCGTGCCGCACGGCGATATGTTCACCCTTACGGATAAACCGGCGACTTTGAAAGTGGTGGTGTAAAATGACGGAACCGACAATTCTACTGCTTCATTTCTTCGGCGGTTCCGGCGATACGTGGACGGAGACAGTTGCCGAACTTACGGCGCGTGGCTTCCCGTGCCTCGCACCCGACCTGCGCGGATTCGGTGAAAACCGCGCCGCCGATGTGTCTTTCGCCGCGAACGTATCCGACGTTCGGGCGGTTTGCGAATCGCTCGGCGACGCCCCCGTGATTCTCGCCGGACACTCGATGAGCGGCAAAATCGCCCTCGCCGTCGCCGGAACCGTCCCACCGGCAAACGTCGTAGGCTTGGTGCTAATCGCCGCGTCGCCCCCGACCCCCGAACCAATAGCAGACGACGAGCGAAAGCGGCTACTCGCAAGCGCGGGCGACCGTGCCGCAACCGAAGTCACTCTTTCCCAAATCACCGCAACCCCGCTACCCGAACCCCTACGCGAACGGTTCTTGCGCGATTCGCTCCGGGTTCAGCCGGAAGCGTGGCGCGAATGGCTTACGGTCGGTTCCAAGCAAGATATTTCCGCCAGTCTCACCCCGGTGACGATTCCCGCGCTCGTAGTTGTCGGTGCGGAGGATTCCGGCATGACCGCCGAACTGATGGAAGCCGAAGTCCTGCCGCACCTGCTGAACGCCGTGCCCATCATCACTATCGCGGACGCCGCTCATCTCGTACCACTGGAGCAACCGGCGCGGCTTGCCGAAGCGATTGCGCTTTGGTGGGATGAAGCGTCTAAAATCGAACACCAAACTTAATCGAACCGTCGGGATGGTTATGCACTGTTTCCAAAATCGTGTCGGCGTCGGCGAAGTTCACCACCGGGTCAATCACGCCCGGCGCGGTCAGAACCTTTTGCCGCATTAGGGAAACCAGAGCGTCGTAGGCGCGGCGTTCGTCCCAGCGGGGCGCGTCGCGGGGCGGATGCCCGAATCCGCAACCGTGCGGCACGATCATCGTCAGCCGGTTGTGATGCCACTCGCGCCCCAGCCACATACCTTGCGCTTCGCCTTGATAAAAGCCCGCCGAGCAAACCGTTCCGGCGACGCGAACGCACCGAGTAGCGAGAAACAACGCCGGGTATACTCCGGCAAGTTCAATCGCCACATCCACGCCCTTGCCGCCGGTCGCCTCGTGAATCGCCAAAGCAATATCGCCGTCGGTCGCCGGATTGAATGCGTGTGTCGCGCCGTTCGCGGTCGCCCAGTCGCGCCGCTTCGCCACCGTGTCCACCGCGAAAATCGCCTCCGCGCCGCTCGCCTTTGCGAGAGCCACCGCGAGACAACCGAGCGCACCCAGACCGATAACCGCCACCGTATCACCGACGCGAATCTGCGATTCCCGAACACAGTGGAACGCCACATACGCCGGTTCAAGGCACAGCGCAAGCAGGGGATCAATCGCGCCCAAGTGCCACAGCGTCCCGGTTTCCGGCTTCGTCGCCGTTTCCTTGATGTCCATCAGCCCGAACACCCGGTCGCCGACCGCGAACCGCGTCACCTCCGCCCCGGTTTCTGTCACTGTGCCAACCCCGGTCGTGCCAAACGAGCGCGGCGACTCCGGCGACGGCGGCGACTGCCAATCGTCGCCGGGAACAAACAGGCGTGTTTCCAGATCGAACGTATGCCCCTTGAACGCCGATCCGTCAAGCATTCCAAAGGTCGTTCCGTGCTTGCCCGAAGCATACTCGGTGGCAATTCTCACCTCGTCGGGCTTAAGCGGCAGGTCGGCGTATTCGATGCGGGCGGCGCGGTGCGCGTCAACGAGGGCAAGTTTAAGCGGCATAATATAAAAATACTTTCGCAAACGATGGTAGCATAGGGCGATAGGGAGCGTCAAGCCCTTCCACAGGGCGCTCGCCCCACGTTACCTAATCCCCAACAACATACGGTACAATAACCGCGTGAACCGCCTCGGAAGTGCCGGAATTAAATCGCTCGTTATCACCGTTGCCACGGCGTTTTTGTTCGTGGTCGCCGTTCTGCTCGACCTACAGTACCTCTACCTGATGGCGGTCGCGCTTGCCGTGCTTCCGCTCGCGTCCTACACGCTCGCCTACTTTTTCGCCACGCGCTTTGCCGCCTCCCGCGAACACTCCGCCACCGTTCCCGAAGGTCGGCGACTGTCCGTTACGCTTGAAGTCGTCTCGCAAGGCGGACTGCCGCAATCGGCGGTGCAAGTCGTGGACACCATTCCCGCCGAACTCATCAACCCCGACACGCCGAACGCGCTCACCACACCCGCCCCGCTTCCAACATGGGATGGTGCTACGGGATCGCGTACCGATTTTGTCGAACCGCAGTATCGCGGCGTCTACAAACTCGGTCCCGCCCGCCTTGTGTCTACCGACCCCCTCGGCTTGTTCTCTTTTTCCGCAAACCTTCCCATAGAAACCGAACTTGTTGTGCTACCCGAACCCCTCGCCGCGCTCGACAAGTCGGCGGGCGGCGAAGGGGCGCGGGGCGTCCGCGAACGCGACGGCAAAACCCGGCGCGGCGAAGGCATGGAGTTCCACGGAGTCCGCGAGTACCAGCAAGGCGACCCCCTGCGCCGCGTCCACTGGCCCACCTCGGCACGAACTGGCAAACTCGCCGTGATCGAGTTCGAGCGGGCGTACCAGCAGGATATTTGTATCGTGATGGATTTGACCGCCGGAACCAACTACGGGCGCGGGCGCGATTCTACATTGGAATACGCCGTGAAAGTCGCCGCTACTCTCGCCGACCGAACCCTTCGCGCCGGGGGCGGGGTGCGCCTTTTAACCCAGCACGACAACTTAGCCGTCAAGCCCCGCGAAGCCGACCCCGAAGCGGCGCGGTTCCGACTGTTCGACCGATTGGCACGGCTAAAGTGCGACGCTGACACGCCCCTTGCGCCCTCGCTCACGGCGGCACGAACCGTCACCGATGGCGGAACCCATTACGCCGTGCTGACCTCCTACGGTGAACCCGGCTTACTCGCCTTTTTAGCCGACCGAGTGCGGCACGGCGATTCCGTGGTGGTTTATTTTTTCGAGCCGACCAGTTTTGGCGGCGTCCCCAAAGGCGGCGTTTTGTCGCCCGCCGTAGCGGGCAAATCGGCAACCCTGCGCGTCATTGAGTGCGGAACCCATTCCCCATGGAAAGAAGGCGGACGAAACCTTGAATATCTTTTGCGCGACGATTCCTGACAAACCGGACGCCGCCCGCGTTTCCCCCGGCAACAATCCGGGCAATATCTCGATTCCGCTCTACGTTGCGGGGGCGGTGGCACAACTTGCCGGGCTAACCGCACTGGCATTCCAACTCACCGAACCGACGTTCGCCTATTTCACCATGCTCCTCACGGTCATCGGACTGACTTGCGCCTATTTCCTGCGCCGGTTCGGCGGATCGTCGCGGCTTTTGCAAGGCGGCGCGGCAATCGTCACGCTCGCGTTTCTCGCCGCGCTTCGCGGCGTCGGTCCCTTCCAAAATCTGGTTCCGTTCGAGGCGCAAGGTTCACAAGAGTTGCTCCTCGTTTGCGCCCTCGCTTTTACCGCAACCCTCTGCTCGTTTCTACTGATTACCGACGAGTCGGTCATGTTTACCTGTGTTTGGGCGATTGCGATTATCGGGCTTACCGGCACGGTAAACATCAACCAAGAACTGATTATCTGCTTCATTGTCTTCCTCATCGCGGCGACTTTTTTGCTTGTACATCAAAACAGCCTGAGTGGCGGAATGGCGAGCGTAACCGAAAACGTTCTGCTCGGCGACGGAGAAGGCGCGAAAAACGCGGCACGTCCCCGGTGGCGACTGCTACAAACGCAAGCCAAAGTCGCCTTCGCTTGCGCCGCCGGAGCGATACTGCTCGGCTTTCTGATTGCGATTCCCTTGCAAATGATCGGGCGTAACTTGTCGCTCGGCTCCGTCATCCAACGCCTCAATGTGCCGCCCGCCGCCGCCCAGCAACTCACTGGTGCGAGTCGTGGTGCGTTCCAACTCAATTTCAACAGCGGCACCGATTTTCAAGTCGGCTTAGGACCCGTATCGGACGATTTAACCGAACGCGCCCGCGTCGAATCGCCGAAGCCACTCTACTGGCGCGGGCGACTGTTCGACTATTACACCGGTAAAGGCTGGACAAACACGTTCATTACGGCGCAACGCGCCCCGCAGGACAGCGAAATACTAACACCCGTCGGCGATGATGACGCCGAAGGGTTAAGCACGTTCCGCGTTCCCGCCGTTTCCCACGACCGCAAAAAAACCGAAACAGTCAAATACCGGTTTCACGTGCAGGGACGGTTTCAACCCCTCTATGTCGCCGCCGAAGCGCGAGAACTGCGCCTCGCTTCCGCCAACGTGACGCTTCGCCCCGACAACGCCCTTTCCGTTCCCAACGTTTGGTCGCCCTACTACGAGGGCATTTCCGAGATTCCCGATGCCAAACCGAGCGACCTCAAGAAAACGCGGCAACGCTACCCCGGCGTGATGCAACGTCTGTACCTACAATTGGGCGAAAAAGAAACGTCGCTCGGCGAACTCGCCGAGCAGATTATCACCGATGCGAACGCGCAAAACCCGTATGACAAAGCCGAGGCACTGCGCCAATGGGTATCGTCGAACTGCGTCTACACGCTGGACGCGCCCGCCGTGCCGCCGGGGCGCGACGCCGCCGAATACTTTCTGCGCGACTCCAAAGAAGGCTACTGCGACCTGTACGCGACCGCGTTCACCATGCTCTGCCGCCACGCCGGGCTACCGGCGCGAATTGCTACCGGCTTCGCGCCGGGCGTCGAGATTGAAGACGCGAAAACACGAACCTTTAGTTTGCGCGAAGCCGACCGCCACTCATGGACTGAAGTCTACTTCGATGGCTACGGCTGGATAGTTTTCGACGCCACGCAGGACACGCCGGGAACCATGCCCGCCGCCCGGACTCCCGAACCGCAGGACGACAACCGAACCTTGATCGAGCGCGTTCTCGGTGCCGGTTGGCTCCCGCTCACCTTGACCGTGCTGGGTGCGGGTGGTTTTATGTACTTTTTGGTGATGGAAGCGGGGCTACTGCTTCGCAGCGTGAAGGTCGCCGCCGCGCCGGGGGCGCACAGCGTTTCCGCCGACGCCCGCAAAATCGTCCGCACTTATGAGAGTGCTTCGCGGCAACTCGGTCGGCGCGGGGTACGCCGCGCCGCGCACGCTACCACCACCGAATACCTGCAAGCCGTGCGCCGCGAACTCGGCGAAAACGTCTATGAAGCGTTCGCGCCGCTCACCGCCCTGTTTCAACGTGCTGTGTACGCCGCGCAGGTCGCGCCCATGACCCCCACCTATACCGCTAAAGCAAGCGACGCCTTGAAG
>JACMIU010000230.1 GCA_014380985.1 Armatimonadota bacterium
CATCTGCTTCGTTGTCATTTCAGCACATACCTTCCTACCCCAATCGCTTGGGCAACAAAAGGCATCCACTTGATTCTTCCACGTATAGGAAGTAGAGGACAACGAAATTGTTCCATCAATTGATTGATTACTTTTTGTAGTATATACCAATATGCCCTGCGCGTCAAGAAAACAGAAAAGATTTACGACTGAAGTAAAGCGATCGGATGTAAGACCATCTGAAATAAGGAAAAGTTTCGCGCCAAATCCATGCCAAACAGAATTGGTATATACTATTTGCGTAGACCTCACGCCTTGACAGAGCGCGGGCGCGGTTGACAGACCTACCCAAAGTTGTTACCATTTTCCCTATAGCATTATGAGTATTTTTTCATCAACGAGTGCCAGTCGCCGTGCCGATTTAGTGGAGCAAGCCCGCAAGGGATTTGTGGAACGTTTCGGGCATGAGCCGGAAGCGGTCGGCGTCGCGCCGGGGCGTGTCGAACTTCTCGGCAACCACACCGATTACAACGAGGGTTTTGTGCTAACCGCCGCCCTTGACCGAGGGATAGCCATTGCCGGGGCGAGCCGAGAAGTGCCGGAGGCGCGGGTGACAACACTGGGGCGCGGCGACACCGCGACCTTCGACCCGCAAAACCCCCGGCGCGATCCGCAAGCGTTGTGGAGCGATTACGTCAAAGGTATCGTGGATCAGTTCAACAAAATCGGTGCGAATATCGGAGGGTTCGACGCCGCAATCGCGTCCGATATTTCGCCGGGCGCGGGCGTGTCGTCGTCCGCCGCGCTTCTCGTTTCCACGGCGCAACTTCTGCTTAACCTGCATCCGCATCCGCTCGCGGGCGACCCGATGGCTTTGGCGAAACTCGCCCGCCGCGCCGAAAACGAGTTTGTCGGCGCACCGGTCGGGCTTCTCGATCAGTTTTCTTCCGTATTCGGGCGCGAAGGGCACGCGCTGTTTCTCGATTGCCGCACCCTCGCATGGCGCAGTGTCACCCTGCCCGCGTCGCAGGCGCGAATCTTAATCGCCGACTCCGGTGTCAAGCACGCATTAGCGGCGGGCGGCGGCTACTCCGAGCGAAAGGCGGAGTGCGACGCGGCGGCACTGTGGTTCGCCGAGCGCGAACCGGACAAAAATATCCGCACTCTGCGCGATGTGACCCCGGCAATGCTGGAGGCTTACGCGGGCGACCTTGACCCGGTGCTGGAAAAACGGGCGAGACATATCGTCTATGAGAACAAGCGCGTCGAAATGGGCGCGGAAGCGTTAGAATCGGGCAATGTCGCCGCGTTCGGCGAAATGATGAGTTTGACGCACGAGTCGTGTATGCGCTTTTTCGAGAACTCGTGCGACGAAGTGGACACGCTCGCGCTAACGGCAATCGCGCACCCCGGCGTCTACGGCGCGAAACTTTCCGGGGGCGGTTGGGGAGGATGCACGGCGATTGTGCATCACCCGGACGCTACCGAGAGTTTGTGCGCCGCGCTAACGGAAACGTTCACGGCGAAGTTCGGGCGCGAACCGTCGCTGTTGCCGACATCGGCAGCGCAGGGCGCGGAATCGTTCCGATTCGCCTGATAGTTGCGCAATCGTTCCGATTCGCCTAATGGTTGTGTTCCGCGATTCGCCGCAGAAGGGGCGTTAGCGTTTCTATCTCCTGCGGCGAAAGATGCGCGGCGAAGTAGCGCGAAATGCCGGACGAATACACCGCCCAAATCCGGCGCATTTCGCCGCGCCCCGCCTCGGTTAGCACCGCGAACATCCCACGTTTGTCGGTGTCGCAAGCGATTCGTTCTAAAAATCCGCCCGCTTCGAGACGGTTCACCAATCGCGTCGCGCCGGAGCGCGACATCATCGCGGCGTCAGCGAGTTCCGACAGGCGAACCCTACCCCCCGGCGCGTTCGAGAGCGTGAACAAAACGCCGTAGTCGGAAAGCGAACCGC
>JACMIU010000231.1 GCA_014380985.1 Armatimonadota bacterium
ACCCGATACCGTGCGTTTTCCAGTTGTTTTTCAGAAACGCGCAATGGTGATTTTGTCTTTGTCGGTGTTTTGGTTGCCGATCTCACATCGAACACTGCATAGCCAACGGCGGGAACCTGCGCCGAGAATAAGATGACCAATCGGTTTTTATCACGGCTTTGAATCTGTGTAGCAACGGCTTTGCCGTCGGGAGCGAATACCTCTACGGCATCAGGAGCGGTTTTGGGAAAAACAATCTCCGCCCGCACGATGTCGTCACGGTCTATGGAAAGCGGATTATAAACCGCCAGCGAAATCCCTTTGCCACGGGTATCCATTTGTTGCACCATCTCGCTGACCGCATGATCGGTTACATCTGCGAACCGGTTAAGAGCGACAATCTGATCGTTCCACGCAAACGAATAAGCAGGGGGAATGGAGGTTCCGGGCAAAATATCGTGCATCTGTCCGCCCAAAAAGCGAAGCCAACCATCTGTCAATGCTTCCGACGGGTACGAACTCTGTGCTATCAAATCAGCGACGACGGCAGCGCGTTCGGCGGCATCGGCAAGGCGTTCGTTGCGGTGATTCCAACGCTTCATTGCTGCCCCGGAATTAATCGAACCTGCCGAATGTTGGATTAAAAGTAGGTCACCTTTATATTGTGGTAAGCCTGCCTTTTGTTCTGGGGTCAAATCCCGAAAAAAATCGTCGGCTCCCCCGGCATGGACGCGCACGGGACCGTTTCCTGCGACACTTTTCTCCAGAAACCCCGCCGATTCCGCTCCGGGTGAACCTCCGAGATCGCCATTGCCGTGATACATATAGTCGGCGGAAACCCCGGACGATTTACCGTTTTCTCGCAACCGGGTCAGCCATTTTTCGCTTTGGCTCAAGTCTTCGGTGACGCGGGTTCGATAATCTCCGGGATTAAGCACGGCGACCACCGATTGCCCGTCTACTCCGACCCACCGACCGACATTGAAAGGAACGCCGACTGCCGCACCGGCTCCGTAAGTCAGTTTTTTTGTGGAAAAACCTACCAAGCCACAATGCGCCAGCGTTGTTGGCAAGGATGCGGGAAAACCAAAGGTATCCGGCATCATATACTGATTACTGGTTTTGCCAAACTCTTTGTCGAACCACCGGTTTGCGTAGAGAATGCTACGAATGATGGATTCGGGAGACGGCACTATTGCATCATTTTCATCCCATGCCGAACCGGTCGGTATCCAGCGACCTGCGGCTACATACTGCTTCAATCGAGCGTACTCTTCGGGGTAGTAATCTTTAGCAAAACGATACCTGCTTGCCCCCGTCCAGTTGAATATGTAATGCGGATACTGCTCAAAAAGCGCGAAGTTTTCGCTCAACGTGTTTGGAATGTATTCCCGAATACTGTCACGATATGTCCAGCACCATTCGGTATCCAGATGGGAATAGGTGACAACGTAAAGTGTTGGCTTAGTTAGGTCGGGAGTTTCGGTTCGTGTTTGGGCAGATGCCGAACGTTGCGCGGCGTAGAACACAAAAAAAACTATCGTGATAGCGGTACGGAAAAGTTTCATAAATCTCAATGATGCCCTCCCGGCAGGTAAAACTGCCGGGAGAAGCAGTTCCTACGGCGTGAATACCGTTGCCGAACGTTTTAGTTTGAACAAGTCGAAGTCGTTGCGGCGAATATCGCCCCACTTGCGGAATTTGGCGGAACCGTCCGCCATCATATAGTTCGCGCCCTCGAAGTGCCCCTTTGTCGGGGTTAATCCATTTGCCCCGGAGCAGGATGCTGGCAAAGTATCCACGGCGGACGGTGCGTTTATCTTGCGACCAGCAAATTTCCATATATCGCAACCGGCGATAGTAGAGGCGTGCGGTCCACCGACATAACCGAGTGCTGCCCAGTCGCCGTTGCCGACCGCCCACAATTCGGCAAGAGCAACCGTTTCCGACGGCTTATCCAGGGCGGCAAGTGACCTTCCCACCGGAGCATTGCCACCGGGAAGACGTTCTCCGGTGTAGGGGCTTAACCCGGTATTAGGGTCGCGCTGACCGCCGTTGACGTCGCTCCACTCCACATCACTGATTTCCGCCATATATCCGTAAGAACGAGGTATGTCTTTGGCTTGGTAGTTACCGTCCCACCATTGTAGGCGGGTGTCCGACGTTGGCACACGAACCGCCGCATCACTTGGACATGTCCAGATCCGGTCATTCTTGGTATAGGGCAATATCTGCATATCAAGGGGGGTACGCATATCGCTGGTACTACCACCGTTGATGGACGGATTCGGTTGCAATGCACCGGGATACGTTTCATCATGATCCTGCACATACATCATCAAGCCAAGTCCGATTTGCTTGATGTTAGACAGGCATGATGTTTGCCGAGCCTTGTCACGCGCTTGCGCGAACACAGGAAAAAGAATCGCGGCTAAAATAGCGATTATAGCAATAACAACTAGTAATTCAATTAGCGTAAATGCTTTTCTTGTAGCAGTACGGGTTTGCGACGAACACGATGAAATCATTTATAAACCTTTCAGAAAACGGGTAACGCAATTCCTGCAACCTAACCGAAGGAATTGACAGGGCTGCTCACTAAAAACCGCATAATTTTACGTAGCGGAAAGCGCGTTGCTGTGAGCATTTCGACAAAGCGCAATACGAAATGTACTGTACTTTTATTAAGTCATCGTTAAGGTTAGGTTAAGATTCGTTTAAGATTGCATTAAGTTTGCAAGATGAACTAAAGCATGAATATGATGTCGCCCTGCTCCAACTGATTAGAACTCGTCGTCGCGGTTCGCGTCTTCAATCACGTTCTCCGCCATGTATATTGGCGCACGGAATCGTAGCGCAATCGCAATCGCGTCCGACGGGCGGGCATCAATATCCATGCTCACCTTATCGCCCTGCGACACGGTGATTTTGCTATAGAACGTTCCCTGCCACAAATCGTCAATCGTGACGCGTTCGACCTTGCCGCCGAGGCGTTCGATGAAAATGCGGAGCAAGTCGTGCGTCATCGGGCGTTCGGCGTTCGGCCCTTCAAGAGCCATCTGAATCGCCAACGTTTCAAAGGGCCCGATAAAGATGGGGGCTTTGCGCCCGCGATTGTCACGCAAAAGCACGAATGTTTGCTTGTACGGGCCGTTCGGGTTTTCGGGGTCGGTCGCTCCCCAGATGCCGATAACCTTGACTTCTTTTTCGTTCAAGGTGCGCCGGACGCGGTTTTCGGTTTCCGCCGACGTTTCATACGGGTTGCTGTCGGGGTCGCTTTTGCGCGGGCGTTCGTCTTCCCCTTGTTCTTCAGAGCCACCGCGCTTGTCGTCATACGGCGACCAGTTTTTGAATAAATCCCGCAAATCATCCGCCATGGTTTTCGTGTGTCGCTTTCTTCCCCCGATTATACCGCGAAACTCACACGGCGTCGTTTCTTGCGTCCCCGCCGAAACCGTGATAACGTGTTGAGGTTGCCCGAATGGGGTACGCGCCTTTGCGGGCGATGCCGCGTTTTGAGGTAGCACCAATGGCGGACGTGGGGGATACCTACGCTCCGCGCCAAAGTCCGAACGGGAACGCCACCCGCTCGAAACTGGAAGGATATATAATGGCACGTGAATCTTGGAAAGAGCGTCAAAAACGCCGCGAAAAAACCGTGGCAAAATACGCCGAAATCCGCAAAGAATTAAAAGACAAAAAAGACTACGAAGGTCTCGCTAAACTTCCCCGCGATGCTTCGCCGACGCGCCTTAAGAACCGGTGTTCGATTACCGGCCGCGCCCACGGCTTTATCCGCGTGTTCGGAATCAGCCGCATCGTCTTTCGTGAGTTCGCCCACCGCGGACTACTGCCCGGCGTCCGCAAAGCGTCGTATTAGGAATACAGGAGAAAGAAAACTATGGTAATCTCCGATCCTATCGGCGACCTTTTGACACGCCTTCGCAACGCGACGGCGGCGAACCACGATACCCTCGAACTGCCCGACAGCAAACTGAAGCGCGAAATCTTGCGCCT
>JACMIU010000232.1 GCA_014380985.1 Armatimonadota bacterium
CTGAAAGCGGGAGGGTTCAATACCCCGGTGCTTGCACCGTATCCGCTTGGGATGTCTGCGACGCTTTCAGGCGGCGCAGTTCGCGGCGACCTTCGGGTCGCCTTCCGGTAGATACTCCGGGGCTTGCCCCGGCAGAGTTTCATTTTTTTGGCAACAGGGTGAGGGAACTTTTGCCCTCGTGCCGTTTGTAGAACGGTAATAGCGGCATATTGTTGCCGCGACCAACAATCACCAAACCCGGAAAGGTTTATCGTATGATTTCCCGAAATATCTTTGGCGGCGCACTTGCCGCTACCGCGCTCATCGCTACCGCCGTTTTTGCCGCACCCGGCTCCGGCTTAAAAGTCGGTGAGAAAGTCACCCCGTTCCACCCGAAGCACCTTGCGGGCCCCCTCGCCGGAACCGACAAATGTTTCCCGTGTACGTTCCAAGACCGACCGCAAGTGCAGGTTTGGGTCAACGGCGACGACAAAGCCAACGTGGTCGCGCTGGCGAAAACCCTGTCTGCCGAGATGAAAGAGCATAGCAAGGAGGAGTTCAAAGCCCTCGTTGTGGTGCTGACCACGCCGTCGAAAATGGCGAAAGCCGAGGCAATGGTGAAAGAAGCCGCGAAAGTCGCCGGAACTGAGGGCGTCGCTATGGCGATTCTTTCCACCGACAACGAAGCGGTGAAAGCCTACAGCGTCAACACCGACGCTTCGGTGAAAAATACCGTGTTCGTATACAAAAACTGGACGGTTGCGAACAAGTTCGTGAACCTGAAATCCGCCGACGGGGCGAAGTTAGTCGCCGCGATTGACGGCATCACCAAGTAGCCTTATCCCTACAAAGCCGCCGATGCCCACCGGCCTCGGCGGTTTTTTAGTGATTTATCTCACACAGCAATTGCTTGACACTTCCTTCCGGTATTACCTATAATCACGCAAAGCGATTAAACAAAACGTTAATACTCGGTCGCTTGGAAAGGTAATCTCATGATTTTAGGTAAACGGATGGTTCCCGTGATGGCATTCGTGGTCCTTGCCAGTTGCACGGCACTAGCTTTCACCGCCGGTTGTGGTGGAGACGACAACAACGACAACGACCTTCTCGTACCCGGCGCGAACTCCCAACAGTTTTTAGGTAGATCGTACACCGGCACGGTCGGCATTGACGCCGGACGGTTCGCCGATGTGCGCGTTTCCGTGTCGCCAAGCGGCGTCGCTACTGGTACATTCACGCTAAACAGCGGTGCCGTGATTGCTACTGGCAACGCGACCGGTTCGCTGAACGCATTCACCGGCGTTTTCTCGCTGAACGGAACCTACGGCAACGGCGAATCGTTCACACTGTCCGGTACTCTCCCCGTGGGAACCGCAACCGGCACGTTCGCGCTAAGCATTAACGGACAAACGTACACCAGCAACTTCACGGCGTCCGGCATTACTCCGACCCCCACCGCGTCATCATCGCCCGTCGCCTCGCCGTCACCCTCCGCCTCGCCCGTCGCCACCCCAACCCCGGCTCCCTCCGGCACTCCCGGCGCGAACGCGGCGGCGCGATACTTCCCGCTTCGCACCGGCGACACGTATACGTACACGCTAACGACGCGGGTAAACGGCGCGACCTCGACGTCCGACTTCATCACGCGTACCGGCAACGTCGTCACGTTCAACGGGGCGACCGCGTACCGCCAAGAGGACACGGAAACCAGCGGCTTCGTCACTTCGGCGGCTTTTGTCAATGTGACCGATGCCGGGTACGCCGCCTACGGCTCCGAGGAGTACGCGGCGACCGGCGCGGTCGAATCCAGTAGCCGCTTCACGCCGCCGTTCGTCATACCGACCAGCGTTCTGAATGGGCAAGCCGGAAACTTCTCCTACACAAGCACCGTGACAAACAGCGACGGCACGAGCGGCACATTGACCTTCTCCGGCACGGCAACCCCGCAGGGAACCGAGACCGTTACGGTTCCGGCGGGAACGTTCACCGCGCTCAAACTGCGTATCCAAAGCACCATCACGGCGACGCAGGACGGATTCAGCGTGACTACGAACGGCGACACGACCGAATATCTGGTCGAGAACGTCGGCTCGGTGAAAAGCGACACGACATCGAGTTCCACGGTTGCCGGAATAACAACTGCAAGCACGTCGTCGGAAGTGCTGAAAACCGCGAACGTCGGCGGCAGACAGTACCCGTAAGGCAGCAAGGAAATGACAACGGAAGCCGGAGCGTTCGCGTCCCGGCTTTTCGGTTTTTGTGCTATTCTAACGGCATGATGGCAACGGCGCGGCAGACACAGGGGATACGGCGGTTCGGCGCGGTCTTTCTGTTCGCCGAAGCGGTTGGCGTCGTACTGTGGTGGGCGATGCTTCTTCTGCTTCCGCAAACCCGACCGCTCTTCATGGCGCGGAACGCCCCCGATGCCACACTGATGGCGTTCGGAATCGCCGACATCACGCTGTTTGCGGGAGCAGCGGGGGCAAGCGCGTGGGGGCTATGGGCGCGGCGACCGTGGGCGCGAATGTGCCTCGCGGTTCACGCCGGAGCCGCCGGGTACGCCGCGTTGTACTGCTGGACGCTGGTTGCGCTGACCGGGGGCGATAACCGGCTCGGTGCGCTTCTGATGACGCCTTCGCTCGTGATCCCCGCACTCCTGCTCCGGTACGTGAGGGATAACGAATGACCATCCTTGACCGCATCGTTCGTGCCGTGCATGGGCGCGAAGCACGTCCCGCATCGCCCGCGTGGAACGTCACGAAAACATTACTACAGACAGTGGTGTTCTGGAGCGTGTTTTTGTTTCTCGTACCGCAACTGATTCTGCTTATCGAAGACCGTGTCGGTGCGAACGGTTCGCGGTTCGCCTCCCCATTATGGCGCACAATCGGTGTCGCGCTATTTATCGTCGGCGGTTCGTTCGGCTTGACAAGCGGTGTGGTCATGGCATGGCGTGGGCAGGGGACGCCGCTTCCCGCCGACTGCCCCCGCGCTCTCGTGGTCGCCGGACCGTATCGCTACGTGCGAAACCCGATGGCGTTTGCCGGGCTGTCGCAAGGTGCGGCGGTCGGCTTGTTCGTCGGCTCCGCAAGCATCGTCGCCTACGCTATTCTCGGCGGAATCATCTGGCATTTCTTCGTGCGCCCGTGGGAGGAAGCGGACTTAGAAGCGCGATTCGGCGAGCCGTACCGGTTGTACCGCGCCGCCGTTCGTTGCTGGATTCCGCGTTTGCGCCCGTATATACCGGGATCGGATATAAGATAAAACAGTAAACCTCCTCAACACTAAAAACGTTTTCAAAAAATGATGTCCATCGCCGTAAGGAACGTCTTATTCTTAAGAAGGGATCATTCCAACAAGCTACGAGCAAAGACATCCGACGAGCTATTCAGCATCGGATCATAGGTGACTACCTTCCAGATGCACTGTTACATAGTGGAGCAGGAATCTACGGTGGATTGCAACTGTATATGCACTCACTGGACGCGCAGCAGTGACTCTGCGCTCTTGTCAAATGACTGTTATCAGCACATGAAAAAATTCAATCCCACATCAAATTACGTTCTCACATGGATGATTTTAGGTAGCTATGGCAACTTCTTCCTGCTGAGGAAGCCCTTCGTTTGGCTGGGCTTGATTATTCCAATCATAGTATTCGTTCTTCTCATTTGGCTGTGCGTGTCGGCCTGTGATGCCGAAAAGCCCAGGCTGGATGTTCATTCCGGCGAGATTGAGAGCGACGCTAATGCAGTTTTCTCAAAAGCAACAGAAGAACGCGATATTAAAGCGATGCTCATTAAAAGAATATTTTTTTCAACAGTCATTTTTGCACCAATACCTTTGGTTGCGTTTTTTGTGTCATAACGATACAGTGAAACGGGCGAAGACTCGTTTTTCACTTCCCCACGCTCTTTGAGTTTGGCTTAGCGATAATCGGCGAGCGAGTGCGGACAAGTTCGAGCCTGAAGCCCTTGGATGGATCAAAAATTTCGTCGCTTACATATTTGTTAGGAAAATAATGATTAGCGAATCGCATCGTTTAACCACTGTAATCGCCGGTTTTGTTATTTCGTTACTTATAGCGTTACCTGTATTCGCTGTTATTAGGTCGCTTGACGTGCGACTGAACCCGTTCCTCGCGTTACTATTTGTAATAACAATTGTTTTTATAGGATTTTTACTGTCTTTTCTTATAGTAGGTAAATTTTATAGGGGCAAAGTTTTACGAATAGCGGCTCAATATCTCTCAGAACCGCTTGCTTCAAAAAAACATCATACAAACCGCAGGCACGGGTCTGGTTCCCGCCCTTCGAGCCGATCCAGAATCTCGTAGGTCAAATGCACGGTGGCATTTTTCACCAGCGGCACATCCTCCCACCCGAACATCTGCCGGAAGGTGTGATACGCCGGTGACTCCGGGAGAGGGTAGCCATCAAACACCTCCTTCCAGCTCCGAAGAAGCGAGAACGTTTCTTTCTCCGGGCAGATGTCGAAGTCCCAGGCCGAACAAAGGCGGTGCAGGTAATCGGCCTTCTGCTCTTCGGTGACGAGGGCTTCGGGCAGCTCGTCAACGTCGGGATATACCGAATAATCAATATATTGCGTGGTCATGATTTATCCTCACTCTCGGAAAAGAGGGACAGAAACGTTTCTTTGTACCAGTTGCGAAGGATCGCCGCGCTTTCTCGCTCCGCGACGCTCGTAATGCTTTCTAAGGGACGCCGTTGTTCCAGTCGGTTTAAGTGGGTGCGGACTTTGCCCTGCGCTTCCCCCGCGTCCCCGCCTTCGTTTTTCTCCTGCCAAAGATTCCAGCATCCGGCGGCGGTAATGAGACCATCATTAACAACGCGATAAATGTCCAGAAAATCACGCGGCGCACCTCGATTCACCAGCGCGTTCATTTTGGAGCCGATATTATCGCGGAAGGTTTCGATCAAAAGCGGCGGCCATGCGCTGATCAGTGGCTCTTCCAGCGGTACATCCCGAACTGAAATCTGGAACGAGAAAACCTTCTTGTTACTTCCCTCCGGCTTGAACTCCAAAGAGTCGGTCGTTCCAAACTGCCGGTGCTCAATCGTGCAGCCGCGCTCCCTCGCAACCCCCTCCAAAAGGGCGCGAACCCGCGCGAAAGTCGCCGAATCGCGGAACTCTCGCCACAGGCGTCAATGTCCTGCGTGGCCCGGTAGTCGTCATAATGCTTCAAGGCGACACCGCCGCCCAAGATAATATTCGCGGAAAGCGGCTCGCGGCTTAACCCTTCCAAGATCGCCTCCGTCAGTTCCGGTAGCCCTTCGGGGCGCTTCGGCAGTACCGTATCGCCGCTCACGGGATTTTTCTTCGTTTCTGGTTCCATGGGTTCCTACTATGTGTAACGGCTTCCTAATTACCACATTCGGGCGGCGATATTCTTCTCTTCTGCGCCGACAGCATCGGCATAAATGGCGGTCGTGGAAAGCTGCGCGTGACCCATCCACTTGGAAAGCATATTGAGCGGAACGCCCTTGCTGACGGCGTTGACGCCGAACCCGTGGCGTAGCCTCTTCGGGGTCGCCTGTGGTCCATCATCAATCCCTGCCTCCTCCATAACTTCCTTGACCCGCCGCCACGCGGTCGCGCGGCTCCATGCCCAGAGTCGCTCCCCCTTACCCCGCGTTCGGCTCGCCTGACGCTCCCGGACGCCGTGAACGAGATTCAAGGCGTCCAGCACGGAAGAGGGGACGGGAACGGCCCGGTACACGCCTTCTCTACGCTTTTTTAATGTCTCGAAGATGATCGCGCTTTCGGACAGGTCCACCCGGTCGTAAGTCAGTTCCAAAGCCTCGGTGATCCGGCAACCGGTGACGTGCAGCAAGGCGCAGAAAGTTCGCACCTCGCGCGGGGCGCAGTCGGCAGCCTTCAGGAAGGCTTCGCGCTCCAACCCACTGAGATATTTACGCTTCCCCGACGGATCGAAGAGTTCCCCAGACATGACGCTCCCTCGCTTGAAACAGCTCCCGCGAGAACGGTTTCACACGCGGGTCGAAAAGGGCGGCCACAGGCCGTCTATAGCGTTTATAATAGCACAGGGGAGCCGTTCTGTGAAACAGAATTGGTAATTCTGTTTCAACATGCTAAAGGAAAACATGAACGCCAACTCAAAATTCAAAGCAACGTTGATTTTTTCTATTTTTATGTGCCGAGGAGGGGTCTGTCAAAAGACCTATCCTGCTTACCGCTTCTTTTCCTGCCGTCACCTCATAGCCGCTCAGCCACTGAGCAGCTATGAGGTGATGGCAGGGCATTAACCGAGAGCAGAGGAAACAGCAAAAAAATAGGTATACTTTGCTCAAGGAGGCAGAAGTATGAAGACCTTTCGATGGTTGCCGTTGCTGGTTCTTATCGCACTTCTCTGCGGTTGCGCCGGGAAACCAACGCTGATCGGTAAGTGGACAAACTCCCAGCCGGGTGGCGTTCACTCGATGACCTACGAATTCCGCGAAAACGGGGAATTCGTCCAGACGCAAAAGTCTGGTTTGGGAGAGCGATCCATGACTGGAACGTGGAAGTCGGACGGTGACAATCTCACGCTGACGTATCCGACCGCGAGCCATCCCGACGAGCGAACACAAAATAACGTGATTCGACTCCAGTCAAGAACGTTGGATTTCATGTTCAATGGCAAGCCCCACTTGACACTCGTGAAGACAGCCCCGTGACGTACTATGGTGGAAGAAATCCTTCTCCCCGAGCTGTTTGCTCGCGAAACCGACGTTTGCATAACGGCGGTGGGAGGAATTCTCTTTTTTCGTCCTCTTGCAGATTTGTTGGGCTTGCCCTCTCGCTTTATAATCACAGTGAGTGTGATTACGATATTGTACGCACTGGTCGCGTTTGCGCTGGCGAGCCAAGAATCGCCGTCAATAAGATGGCTTCGGCTGTTGGTCGGCGCGAACGGGGTATGGACGGTTATCAGCGTTCTACTTCTGGTGTACCACCACGAAAGTGCCAAAATACCGGGGATAGTTTTCTTGGTTTTACAGATATTGGTAGTTGGTGCGTTCACTTTTCTTGAAAACCGTCAGATTGTTAAAACGGATGCTTGCCCTTCTTGACTGCCAGACGATTTACCGCTGGCGCACTGAGGTAGACAATGAAGCCGACGTGATTTTGTTTGTCGTGGTTCTCGGTCGCATGAGCAATTTTGTGGCGAAAGGCAGGCGAAAGTAACGTTGCGTGGTATAATACACTTGTTTGCTTCCGGCGCGGGAAGCACCGATTTTCACCGTTATTTAAGGAGCAAAGACAATGGCAAAAGGCATGGGACAGTTTCAAATCGAATCCAAGTTCGCACCGAGCGGCGACCAACCGACCGCGATTGACAGTCTGGTTTCCGGGCTAAAGAACGGCGAGCGGATACAAACCCTGCTGGGAGCGACGGGAACCGGAAAAACCTTCAGCGCGGCTCAGGTAATTCAGCGGGTGCAACGCCCGACGCTCGTCATCGCGCACAACAAAACGCTCGCGGCACAACTTTGCTCCGAGTTCCGTGACTTCTTCCCGAACAACGCCGTGGAGTATTTCGTTAGTTATTACGACTATTTCAC
>JACMIU010000233.1 GCA_014380985.1 Armatimonadota bacterium
CGGAGGATGGAACATCCCCGAACCACACTATTCGCGCCGCGTACCCGCTATGTTGTTGCCCTCCCGCCCGCTCCACGTCCACTTTGTTCTGCCGAAGAACGCCCAATCGGCAACGTCGCGCTACCGTGGCTGGCACTTCGCGGAAGCACTGTCGCCCGACGTTCGCGTGTCGGTGAACACCGTCACCGATAACCGTTTCACGTTCGACGCGCCGGACATTGTGGTTCTCCATCGGCTCCGCTACCACGGCGAAGCCGACCGTGTGCTAAACGCGGCACGACAAATCGGCGCGGTAACGGTGGCGAGCGTGGACGATCTGATCTTCTCGCCCGAATATGCGTTTCAGGCGGGGCTAACGTCGCCGCCCGACGACCCGGCGTTTTATCGCTATCATCGCGCCGAGTGCGACGACCATCTGCGTACATTGAACGAATGCGACGCGGTTATCACCTCGACCGACTTTCTGGCAAACGAGGCGCGAATCGCTACGAACAACGCCAAACCGGTGCATTGTCTGCGAAACTTCCTGAATGCCGAGATGGTTACGCTGGCAAACGCCGCGCACGAACTGCGGACGCGCCGCCTCCAAACGCACCCCGCGACACGAACGCTCGCGTATCTGTCCGGCTCACCCACGCACGACGTTGACTTCGCCGAAATCGCTCCGGTGCTGGCGCAGGTGATGGGAAACGACGCGAACACGCGCCTCCTACTCGTCGGAACCGTGACGCTCCCGAAAGTGCTACAAGGCATGGCGGACGCCGGGCGGGTACGCCGACACCCATTCGTGCCGTGGCGCGACCTGTTCGCCCTGACCGCGCAAGCCGACGTGACACTCGCGCCGCTCGATGCGTCGCGCCTGTTCAATCACGCGAAGTCCGAGATCAAAGCACTCGAAGCGGGGGCGGTAGGGGTTCCTACAACCGCGTCGCACACGGTCGGCGCGGCGGAAGCGGGAATCGCCACGCACTGCCGCACGGCAAGCGACTGGCAAGCCGCGCTTACCGCGAGTGTAGCGGGGGACGATGTTCGCGCCGCAGTCATTCAAACCGGCGCGGTGTCCGCGCATCGGGAGCGCGTCCTGTCCGTGTACGCCGAAATCGCCGCGCTAAAGTCCGGCAACGCTTCCCGCACGGCAACGGTGACGCGCCCCCTGCGCGAACGCATCGAAGAATCTTTGCGTGGCATCGAGGAATCGTGGGTGCGCCGCCGCCTACGCTGGGAGCGGCACGAGCGACTCTTGGAAGCCGACCTGCGAAAAAAAGGCTAACGGCGTTTTGGGTGGTCGCCGCGCCACGTCGCGCCGCCGGGAAACCTATCGGGCATTGATGGCAGGGTACGCATTCCAACGACGCGCAACGCACCGCGAACCAATGCCCCGGATGAAACAAAAACCGGTGTTCTATCAAGCCTTTTTCCACGATATCTACTTCCATGCGGTACAAGTCCGGCTTGTAATGGATGTAGTTCAGCGTTTTCCGCTCAGCACGTGTTTTATTGCCGGTGTAGCCGCACCAGTGATTGTACGATTTGGCACGAGCCAACCGCGATAGCGTCCGCTCATGCTCCGGCGTCAGTATCACGCCTTTGTATCGCAAAACGAGATCATAGTATCCCATCCTCAAATCGCCGCACCGGAGTATAAAAATCATTTCGCTTACGGCGCGAACAAGATGCGCCTCGACGATAAGCCCATCGTCCACCTCCAGCATTGCCAGTTCCATCAGCCGAGGCGGAAGCATGCTTTCAACGTAACTGTCATAAGCGGTATCTGCCACCTGTTGCGCCGTGAACCCTATTTCCTCCCGTTCGGCTTCATAATCGTAAACGTCGTTATAGAACGCAAGGGTGTAAAATCTCATTCTGTTATGATACCTTGCTGAGTTCGTTTGCCGATTTCCCTGCCGCGTCCCAATCGGGTATACTGCTACCTATGAAACATCTTCTCCTTTTCGCCGCTACCGCCACCGTGGCAACTGCCACCGCCGCCGGGGCGCAAACCCCCGCGTTCTCCGACGTTCCGAGTAATCACTGGGCGGCGTCGAGTGTGACTGCGCTTGCCAAAGCGGGCATTGTGCAGGGCTACGGCGCGTCGCCGCTCGCCATCGGTGCGCCTCCGGTAAAGGCAAAGCCGGTAGCGAAAAAACCCGCCTACGACGGCAACAAACCGGTGACGCGCTACGAACTCGCCGTGACGTTGTTTCGCTTCGTGAACTATATGAACAGCGTCGCCAAGCAGCCGAAAAGCAACACGGGCGCGATGGTGCTACCGAAAACCGAAGCGGCGACTTTGGCAATGCTGGTGAAAAACGGCTATTTGAAAGCCGATTCCCCCTATGTTAAAAACGCGGCAAAGGGCGGCGCGAAACCGGTCACGGCGAACGAACTCGCGGTGGCGATGGGCGACGTGCTATCGAAAGTGCAAGCGAACCGTACCCCGATTAGCAAGGGGTCGCAACTCGACATTGAGATGCCGGGCGGCTCTCACACGCACGAGTAGGGGCGAAACACTGGGGGCGTTTTTGTTTTGAAGGTAACGCACGGCAAGCAGGTCTTAGCAAGCGGATCAGGCGAAACGAAGTTTCTGCCGACCGTTTAACAGGAGACCCGTTTGTATGTCCAAGCCGAACCCCCACGTGTTTGCTACCGCCTGTGCCGGAGCCATGCTCGGCAGTGTTGCCGTCGCGTTCGCGGTACGCCGTCAGGAACCCGCGCCGCCCGTTCCCAAGCCCG
>JACMIU010000234.1 GCA_014380985.1 Armatimonadota bacterium
AGCCCCGACTGCCTGGCCATCGACCAAGGCCCCCTGATCCTGGCGATCGAGAACGCACGGACGGGCCGGGTGTGGGACTGGTTCCATGCTCATCCGACGGTTCAGGATGGGTTGGCAAGGTTGAAACTTGCCAGAACCCGATAAGAAACCGCGTCACAATGGGCAATCTGCAATGATTTTCTGACCTTGTCCCTTGCAGATCGTCAGAATGGTGGCACAGTTGAAAGCGGTTACATGAGGGACCGGTAGCGATCCCTCGTCGCCGGCTCGGTCCGGCGGTCTTTGTGTGTGTGTGTGTGTGTGCGTCGCGGGTGTGTGTTGAACAAACGTGGGGAGTAAGCATATGAGAGGTTCTGTCGTTCTCGCCCTTGCGGGCGGCGCGATGATGTTGCCCGCGTTCGGTAGCCTCGCGTTTCGCCCGGTCGCCGATCTCGCGTCGCGGCGCATTGGGGAATGGCTCGCCGGTCAGAACCTGCACGATGGCTACGGCGAATATTGGTGCGGTAGCGAAGTCACCGTGCGCTCCCGCGGGCGGGTGCGCGTGCGTGCCGTGCGCCCGTCGAAAAGCAAACTGGAACCCAACCTGTTTGGTGCCGATGACCGCTGGTACCTGCCCGGAGTCCCCTCCTATTTTGTTCTGATACGCGACGGTGCCGCAAGCAGTTTCAAGCCGCCCGTGGTGCGGGCGACGTTCGGCAAGCCAAGCCGCGTGGTGGTACGCGACGGCTATATCGTGATGATCTATGACCGCGACATCGCCCCCCTCCTAACCAACCGACCAACACCGTGACGCCAACGAACACGCAGATTGGCGGCGCATCTAAATCAGTCAGCGGGTAACAAATGTTTCGTGATATAATGCGTCCGTCCGTAACCGAGCGGTTTGCCGGTTTTCTAAGCCTTCGCCTTGTTTCTGATGGAGTTACTCGTGATTCGATACGCCCGCCCTTTCCTCCCGTTGTCGCGCTTTTTTTCCGCCTTGCCCGCCGCGCTTCGCTGGGGGGTCGCCGCGCTATTGTTCGTCGGCATGGCATGGTTGTACCGCCACCACTCGTTAAGTTTCTCAACAAACTCCGACTATGCCAACTCGCTTCTGCAAGGAGACGCCATAGCGCACGGCAACCCCCTCCTCAACCACTGGGTGATGACCACGGTCAGTTACTACACGACCGACGCGCTTTTGTACGGCATCGGCGTTCTAATTCGCGGCTTCGACACGGTTTTATTGCACGAGATTCCCGTGGTGGTGTATCTCGGCGTGTTGGTATCAGCGATGCTTCTGGCGACAAACGCGGCGCGGCGCGGTGCAAAGCGAAACGTTTGGGGGGCGGTGGTCGTGTTCGCGTCCATCGGCTTGCCTTTGGGCGGTTTGGGCGTGAACTTCATGATCGGTCCTGCCCGCACCTGCACTATTCTTTATATGTTGCTGATGTTGCTACTGCTCGACACGCCCCGCGTTTCCGTGCCGCGCCTTTTGCTTTTCGGCACTTTGCTGACCTTTACACTGCTCGGCGACGATTTTCCCCGCTATGTAATAGTTGTGCCGATTCTGCTCCTCGCCGCGCTTCGTGTGTGGCGCGACCGCGCCGCGTGGAAAACGGAAGTTCCACTTGTTTGTGTCGCCATCGGCGCGGTGGTCGCCGCGAAAGTCGTTTACGCCCTGATGAAACTTGTCGGCACCTACGTTATCACCGACTCGTTTTCCTCGCAGGTTGCCGTTATTCCGATTAACGATGTGCCGATACACTTTCTACGCACCATCGAATCGTTACAGGTTCTGTACTACGCCAACTTTTGGGGAGAAACGATTCGTGCCGGACTGGGCGCACGGGTAATGATATGTATCCTCCCCGTTTCGTTTTGTTTTGCATCGTGGTATGTACTGGCGCGGCTGGCGAAAGCCGCACGGCAACCGGTGCAGGCGATTCCCTTTGATAGAGTCTCCGCCTATTTGGCAATCGGCATGGCGATTAATCTGCTTGCCTATACTTTTACCAATCTCACGACTAATTTGGGGGCGGTTCGCTATCTGGTTCCGTTCTGCGTGTTCGGCGCGGTGCTACTCGGTCGCGGCGTGTCTCGCGGCGTTTTTGTCCGGCGACGCACACGGGTACTGGCACTCTATGCATCGCTTGTAGGCGCGTTATTCACTCTGCCGTATTTCCTGATTGCCGTCCGGCAACCGAGTTATGATCCGCCCGCTCGAAGGATGGGAGAATGGCTCGTCGCCAACGGTTTGCGTGAAGGGTACGGCTCCTACTGGGGCTGTGCCGAAGTCACGGCACGCTCCGGCAACCGCGCCCATATTCGCCCGATTGCATGGGATGGTGCTAATTTTCACACATTCTTCTGGGGAGTGGATTCGCGCTGGTTCGCGCCATCGGTGCAACCGAACTTCGTTCTGATTGACCCGGAAGGCTTTGGAACCCCGCCCGCGTCCGTTATCAAGCAGTTCGGAATACCGAGTCGCACGGAACAGCAGTTCGGCTACACGGTTCTGATCTACGACCGCGATATATCGGGCAAACTTATCGTGGACAAACTCGCCCCGTGACACCGGCACTTAAGGCGGCTTCGGTTGACACCAAACGGTAGACGCGCCTATAATCGAAGTCATATTCGGCGAGTTTCCAACTCGCCTCCCGCTTAAACTATGCTACCTTCCCTTTCCCCCGTTATCACCGAAATCGCCGCCGGTTGGCAGTTCGCCCAGCGTCTGCCCGCCCACCGCGATATGTTCCAAACCGAAGGCGGCGAAAAAACTTGGCTTCCGGCAGTCGTACCCGGTCATGTTCACACCGATTTAGTCCGCGCCGGTGTGATTGCTACCCCCGCGTACCGACTTGGCGAACTCGGCACGGCATGGGTGGAGGACGCCGACTGGACATACCGCACTACATTCGCCGTGTCGTCGGAGCGTATAGCATCGCGGGGAACGCACGGGCGGCACTTTTTGTCGTTCGGCGGGCTGGACACCTTTGCACGGGTGTTTCTAAATGACGCACTGATTGCTACCACGGAA
>JACMIU010000235.1 GCA_014380985.1 Armatimonadota bacterium
TAGTGCCGTGCGCGGGTCATTCACCATCGCCGAGCCGACGATTTCGCCGTCGCCGGGAATGAAGTTCGAGACGCCGAGGGGAACGCCCGCCGCTTCGAGTGCTTCCTGCAAAAAGTAGCCGACGCGGCACGACTGCTCGGCGGGTTTTAGCACAATCGGGTTGCCCGCGACAAGTGCCGCGACTGCCATACCGGTCAGAATCGCCAGCGGAAAGTTCCACGGCGCGATAATCACGGCGACGCCGCGAGCGTCGTAAAAGTATTCGTTCCATTCGCCGGGGATATTGCGACGACGCGGCGCGGACAGTCGCTCCATTTCGGACGCATAGAACCGGCAAAAATCAATCGCTTCGGCGACATCGCCGTCGGCTTCGCGCCACGGCTTGCCGACCTCGTAGACCATGTGGGCGCAAATCTCGAACCGGCGGCGTTGAAACTCGCTCGCTACTCGGCGCAAAAGGTTGGCGCGTTCCACAACCGGCGTGTCGCGCCACGACGCGAACGCCCGGTCGGCGGCAAACACGGCGCGTTCGGCTTGCTCGCGTGTCGCGTAGAACGTGCGCGACGCGACGCGGGAGTTGTCCGATGGGTCAAGCCGTTCGACGATTTCGCCCGATTGTTCACACACCCCGTTAATCACAATGGGGATGATGGTTGCGCCCAGCGTCGCCTTCACGGATGCCAGTGCGTTCTGCATTAAGCGTTGGTTAGCAGGTTCGGCGAAGTCGGTTTCGGGTTCATTGCCGCCCCACGACGGTTTATCCGCGCCTTCGGCGTGTGGGGATAGGGGGGCGGGGGCAACGGGCGACGCCAACAAAATATCCGCCGACACGCTTTCGCCGCCTTTTCGCACAAACGAATCGTTTGAGGTGTTTTCGAGCAATCGGCGCACCAGATACGCCATGCCCGGTAGCAACTCGCCAAACGGCACGTACACGCGCACCCGTTCCCCCTGCGCGGCAAGAGCGCGACCAATGGTTTCGCCCATGCCGAACAAAACTTGAAACTCGATGGTGCGCGGTGCAAGACCGTAAGCGGCGGCAAGTGCCTGCGCTTTTGCGGCAGAACGGGCGTTGTGCGTCGCAATCGCCGGGCGTAGAACGTCGGCGTTGGCGATTAAGTATTCGGTGCAACGCTCGAAACAGGCGTCGGTTTCGCGCTTGGTTTGCCACACGGGAACCGGATGCCCACGCTGTGCCGAGGTAATCGTTTCGTAGTCCCAGTACGCGCCTTTGACCAGTCGCACCGTGACTGGAACGCCGGAGCGTTCGGCGCGAACCCACTGCGCCAAATCATGCAGATCGGCTTCGGCGTCTTGCAAATATGCTTGCGCGACGATGCCGACATCCGCCCAATCGGCGAACTCGCTTTCCGTGAAAATCTCGCGGAACACACGCCCGGAAACATTGGCGTAATCGTGTTGCTCCATATCGAAATTGACGAACGCGCCTTTTTCCCGTGCCAATCGCAGAATCGGGCGCAAACGCTCCTTTACGGCGTCGGCGGTGGCGGTTGCCGCCATCGGGTCGAAGCGGGCGTAGAGCGACGACAGTTTCACCGACACGTTGACCTTCGGCAGTGCGCCGGTTGGGGTGGCATCGGTTTGCGGGTTGGTCGCCCAGTGCGCGGCGGTCGCGGGAAGTTCGGTCAGCAGGTCGAGGTACTTCTTCTGGTACGCTAACGCCTCGGTTTCGGAAGTCACGGCTTCGCCTAACAGGTCAAGCGTGAATGTCATATTCTGCTTACGAAGACGTTCCACCGCCCCGGTCGCTTCTTTGGCGTTGCGCCCGGCGATAAAGCGTTTCGCCATGCCTTCCGCGCCGATTTTCGCCGACAGTGCCACGGCTTTGCGCGATAGCGGCACGGCTCCTGCGGCTTTCAGCAATCGGTCGAAACCGGGTGGCAACGTCACGCCCGGTTGTAAAAGATACTCCTCCAAGTGCCGCGCCACCGACTCGTCGGACTTCAAGGCGGGCAGGGCGTCCACGAACCGGAACAATTCAACTTTGAGTTTGTCGTCGGCGGTGGTCAATGCCATCACGGCGTCATAAAAAGCGTCGGTCGGGGAGGCGATTTTGCGTTCCTCACGGCGCAAAGCGGCAAGCAGAATCTGCCCCTTTTCTTGCGTGGCGGCTTCAATCGGTTCAACGGTTTGTTGTGTCATACCATGATTATATCGCCCCGATTCGCGGTACAATGGATGGCATGGCTGGCGACGAAAAAACAAGCGGCAAACCGTATGACATCTCGCTGAAAAACCTGCTCAGTATCAAGCCGGACGAATGGTCGGCACTGTTTGACTTGCCCGGTAACACGTTGATTACCGAACTCGATACCGATATTTCCGGCGTTACGTTGGTAGCCGACCGATTGTACCGCGTGGAAACCGAGGATGCGGCTTATGGTTTGCACGTCGAACTGGAATCGGGACATACGGGAAGCGAATTGCCGCGCCGATTACACGAGTACAGTGTGCTGGCGCAGATGCGGCACAAACTGCTGTTTCGTTCCGTTGCGGTGCTACTTACCAAAGGCGCGAATAGCCCGCAGATTACCGGGCTATACGAGCAACGGCTACCGGACGGAACATTGGTAGATACGTTCCACTACGACGTGGTGCGCGTGTACAACATTCCGACCGAAGAACTGCTAAGCGCGGGTTTGTCGGTCGTGCCGCTTGCGCCGCTTGGCGCGTTCAAGGTAAAACCCGAAGCGGAACTGCCTTATATCATCGAACGCATGGCGGCACGGTTCAAATCCGAAGCGACCGACGAGGACGAACTGCGAAAACTGTGGGGTGCGTCGTGGCTTTTGGTCAGTACGCGCCATTCGCCGGAACTGGCGGAACGACTTGTGAGAGGAGCAATGAAATCTATGTTGACAATGGAAGATTTACCTTTATACAGTTATCTGACGAAAAAAGGGCAAGCGAAGGGTCTCGCTGAAGGGCAAGCGAAGGGAGTGCGGCAAACGGTGCTGACGCTGGGTGCGACGCGCTACGGCGAACCCAGCGGCGAAGTTCGCGCCACCCTTGAATCGTCCGACTATGACCGGTTACAACAGATCGCCGCCCGGCTTTTCGCCGCGCAGTCGTGGGACGAGCTGCTCGCGCCCGGCGCGTAGAGGCGATTGTTATTCACTGGTGGAAAAAGTAAACACCCCCGAAAGGAATCTCTTTTCGGAGGTGTTTCAATTCATTCCCGCTCCGCAATCACCGCACGCGGCCTTCCGTCAATCCTCGTCAGAATCACCATGCGGTGTCCGGCCATCTCATTCGTCCACTTTGCGTTCAGTTTATCCGCATCCGCTACGACGCCATGTTTGA
>JACMIU010000236.1 GCA_014380985.1 Armatimonadota bacterium
TCGCAATTGCGGCTGGGCGCATTCTCGCACCGGACCGACCAATCGCCATAGGTCGCCACCGTGCGGTCCTGCGCCAAGGCCGGCACCGCAAGCAGCAACCAGGCGAGGAGCGCCCTCCCCCAGCACCGCGAACACGAAGTCGGTGCGTTGGGCGGGCAAATTGCCGGGGAACTTTTCCCGCGACTCGCCCAAGCCTAAGCCGGTGACGCCGCCCGTGCCGAGCGCGATGGTTCCGCGCTTGACCTGATAGCCGGAGCCTTTCGTATCGGCTTCGGGGTTCAGGAACGTCTCGATTCGCTTCCATCGGTAGGAATCCGTGCCCTTAGCGACCGACAAAAAGATGCCGACCACGAACGCCCCGGCGAGTGCCGCAACCATCCACCGCTTGCGAACGCCCCCCGTGAACAGCATCAGCAAAGCCGCCCCGAACAGCGTAATCGCCGTGCCGAGGTCGGGTTCCCTCTCCACGGCGATAATCGTGGCGACGGGAACCAGCACGAGCGACCACAGCCCCGCCGCGAGCGGCGACTGCGCGATACGCGGACGCTGGGCGAGGCACTTGGCGAGGTACAGCACGAGGAAAACCTTCGCAAACTCCGACGGCTGCACCCCGATGGGTCCCAGTTTGATCCATCGTTCCGCCCCTTGCGCCCCGTGTCCGGCAAAGTGAACGTACAACAGAAGCGCGAACGTAATAACCATGCCGACGTTGGCGACGCGCACCAGTTTCCAGTAGGAAATCTGCGACATGACGCCCATAAATACCAGCCCAATCACCGCGAATACCGCCTGCCGCTTCAGGAAGTACATCGAATCGCCGCCCGTGTACTTCACCGATTCGGCGAACGCATACGAAGCGTCGTAGACCAGCACAATGCCGAACGACACGAGGACAAGCGTGAGGACGAATAGTATCCAGTCGGGCGCGAAGGCTTTGTCGGTGGGCAGGTAGCGCGGGTCGGGTTTCGTGGTGGTCATACGATTTTGTTCGCGGCGGCTACCGCGCTCCTCCAAAACTCAAATACGGCGCGAGCAGAACGCCGATAGCCGCGAGCAGAAGCGCGGCGACATAAAACCGTGCCACGACCTGCGTTTCGCGCAAGCCGAGTTCCTCAAAGTGATGATGAAGCGGGGCGCGGCGAAATACGCGGTTCGCTTTTGCGTACTCGATGCCGTGCTTGACGCGCCGGTACTTGAACACATAACGCTGGAGCATCATCGAAAAGATTTCCGCGACGTAGACCGCCCCGACCACGAGGAATAACAGTTCCTGCTTCAGTACCACCGCCGCCGCCGCCATCCCCATTCCGAGTGCGAGCGAGCCGGTGTCGCCCATAAAGACTTTCGCGGGGTAGGCGTTGAACCATAGGAACCCGGTACACGCCCCCGCGACCGCGCCGTAAAACGCCGGAACGCCGAGCGCGGGGCTTCCCACCGCCGCAATCGCGCCCATCGTCAGCGCGGCAATCAACGTCGTGCCGGACGCGAGACCGTCCAAGCCGTCGGTGAAGTTGACCGCGTTGCCGAAGAACGGTAGGTAGAGCAGCACGAACAGGTAGTAGAACTGTCCGAGATCGAGCCAGTAGCCGTTGAAGTAGATGGCGGTCGTGAACCCCTTGACGCCGAGCGTACTGACCATCCACAAGTAAAGCACGAAGAACGCCGCGACGGCGAACTGCAAGCCGAGTTTGGTGCGCTCCGACAGCCCCGCGCCGTTCAGTTTTTTCCGCGCCTTGCCGAGGTCGTCCAGCACCCCGATACCACACGCCAGCGCGAACACGAGTAGGACGATAATCGCGGGGGCAGCGAGATAAATCCACCAGTTGAACGCCGGGTTTGACGCCGCGTTTACGCCGCCCGCGATTTTCATGTACTGCGTGTAACTGTGCCACAAGCCGAACGGCGTGGCGAGTAGCGTTGTGGCTAAAATCAGCAAACCGCCCATGGTCGGGGTTCCGTGCTTGAGTTTGTGCGCGTCGGGGGCGTCGTCCGAGATCGGCTGACGTGCTTTCGCTTGCGCCAGTTTCTCCACGACCGCGCCGCCGAAAAGAAGCGACAGCAGGAGCGACACCACGAACGGCAGGGCGAGCGTCGCCAACTATTTCGCCCCCGTTTGCATCAGCGCGTTCACCACGAGTTCCAGTGCCATCGCCCGCGACCCCTTGACCAGCACGGCATCGCCGGGTTGCACCACAAACGCGAGCGCGGGCGCGGCGGTGTCGGCTCCCTCGAAGTAGTGGATGTTGTCGGGCGAAAAGCCCTCGGCAATCGCGCCCGCCGCCATTTTGTGGGCGTTATCGCCGCCGACAAGGGCGAGCATATCCGGCTTCGCCAATCCCGCCACGGCGCGACCGACCAGCAGATGCCCTTCGTCAGCGAACGCGCCCAGTTCGCGCATCTCGCCTAAGACCGCGATTCGCTTGCCGTTCGCGCCGACCTTGGCGTCGCGCAGGGTTTTCAGCGCACCGACCATCGAGTCCGGCGCGGCGTTGTAAGCGTCGGAAAGTATCGTAACACCGGTCGGCGACGTCAGCACTTCAAGGCGCATTGCGGGAGCCTTCCACTTATTGACGGCGCGGGAAGCGTCATCCAAGGGGACACCCAGCACATCGCCAACCGCGACCGCGAGCAAAGTATTCTTGACATTGAACTCGCCCGGCGACGGCAGGAAAAACTTTTGCGTTTCGGTTGCCGTATGAACCGTGAAGCGGTAACCGTTGTCCTGCGCGGAAACTTCCGACGCGGCGACGTAGCCTTCGGCGCGGGCAGGGGGTTCGGGCGGCAACACACGCACCATCAGTTTGCGACCGGCGAACTTCCGCGCCAAGTCGTTCGCATACGGGTCGTCGGCGGGGAAAATCGCCACGCCATCGGGCGGAAGCATTTCCAGAAGTTCGCCCTTCGCCTCGGCGATAGCCTCGCGGGAACCGAGTCGTTCGATGTGCGACGTGCCGATTCCCGTCACCACGCCAATCGTCGGCGCGGCAATCTCGCACAGCCTACGGATTTCGCCCACACCGCGCATTCCCATCTCCACGACCAAAGCCGTGTGCGTCGGCTCCAAGTCGAAAATCGTCTGTGGAACGCCAATTTCGTTGTTGTGGTTGCCCACGGTTTTGCAGACATTAAACGTCGTGCCGAGAATCGCCGCGATAAGTTCCTTCGTGGTGGTTTTCCCCACGCTCCCTGTAACGCCGACCACTGCCCCGGTGAACTCGTCGCGCAAAAGGCGGGCAATATCGCCGAGTGCGTGAAGCGTATCCGGCACGACGACGTGCGGCAGTTTCGGCTCGCCGTCTTTCAGAGTGCGGTTGAGCATGAACGCGGTCGCCCCCGCGTCCGCCGCCGCCTGCAAGAAGTTATGCCCGTCGTGCGTCTCGCCGACGAGGGCGACGAACAGCGAACCGGGTTTGATGGTGCGTGTGTCGGTCGAAACAAACGAAACGGTTTCCTCGCCGGACATTCCGCCGCGTTCCACACCGTCCACGACGCCGCCCCCGGTGACTTCGGCAATCTCATCCAGCGTTAGCGGTCTTAGCATCTACGGTTTACCCTTCGCGGCGCGTTCGATTTCTTCCCGTGCTACCTGCCGGTCGTCGAACGGGAACGTTTCCGTGCCAACGATCTGGTACGTTTCGTGTCCTTTGCCCGCGATGACTATGGTATCACCCGGTGCGGCGAGCGACACGGCAAGGGCTATCGCGGTGCGGCGGTCGGCTTCGCGGTAGACGGTCGCGGAACCGTCTGCGTCAGTCATTCCGGCGAGAACGTCGTCCAAAATCGCGTCGGGGTTTTCGGTGCGTGGATTATCGGAGGTAGCGATAGCGATGTCGGACAGCGTTTTGGCGATGCGCCCCATGAGCGGGCGTTTTGTCTTGTCGCGGTCGCCACCGCACCCGAACACGGCGATGAGTTTGCCGGTGGTGAGCGGACGCGCCGACTTCAGCACGTTGTCCAAGCCGTCCGGCGTGTGCGCGTAGTCCACGAGAACGGCGAAATCCTGCCCCGCCTTGACTGGCTCGAACCGACCGGGAACCGGCTTGCAGGTGCGTAAGCCCTCCGCGATAATGTCGGGCGACAGGTTACGTGCCGCGCCATAGCCTGCGGCAGCGAGGGAGTTCTCGACGTTGAAAGTGCCGCCAAAGTTTAGGTTTATTGCAACTTCTTCCCTGACATAAAACTTTTCGGGAGTATCGTGGTGAAGTATCGCCGTGTAATTAATTTGGTCTACTTGAAGGTCGATATTTATAGCACGGCAGTCCACTTCGTTTTTCGTAATGTAGCCATAATCCATAGCCCCCCGACCTACGTCTTGTCCCGAAATACCTCTACCACTACCTAATGTTTCGCTAACCTCATCGTGCAGTATTGCGTTGTAGTACTGCCCTGCCTCGTTGTCGTCATTGAAAACGCCGCAATAA
>JACMIU010000237.1 GCA_014380985.1 Armatimonadota bacterium
ATAACAGAATGAGTTTTACAATTCTACGGAAAAGCCAACCATAGTATAATCGCCCCTTTGCTTTTTGTCAATCGTTTCAAGGAAACACAAAGAAAAAAGGGCGTTGGAACCGAACCGGTTCCAACGCCCCTTCCTGCTTCGCGCTTTCGCGCTACCTGCGCCGACTATTTGCGGCGTCGCACGACGACACCCGCGCCAAGCGCGGCGAATGCGCCGAGGACTAACGGCAAGGTTCCGGCTTCGGGAACCACCACCGGAGTGATGGCAAGTCCGCGCAGACCGGAGAGTGTTCCGCCACCAATCGTGCTGGTAATAGTCGCCGCACCGGAGCTAAGGTCAATCTCGTACAACGACGAGCTCAAGGTGGATGAGCCGGAGTTTTGTAGCACGGCATACGCGGTGTTGACGCCACCTGCGGTGGTGAAGATGTCGAAACCGACCGCACCGGCGGTGACGTTGAAGCCAAGACCGGCACCGGCTCCGACCGGAGTTAGTATACCACCGGCGTTGTTCAGGGTGTAGAGCGCGTTGGTTCCCGATTCAATCACGTACTGCTGGGTGCTGGTCGCACCGGCGAGGTTGTTGGTATAAGCGTTTTCCGCCGCCGCCGGGTTGAGACCGTTTTGGGGACTGGTTGTTGCGAACGTGATCGGGGTTTGCGTCGCGTAAGCACCGCTTATAGTGTTGAATGTGAGGTTCTGGTCGTTCTCGTTCACGATACGGAACGTCGAGGAGATTCCGGGTCCACCCATCACGGTTGCACCGGTGGTCGGGTTGAAGTCAATACCGAGGTTGCGCGTCCCGGTCGCTACTGTGCCGGTTTGGGTAACAGGGGTGGCGACACCGGCTGTGGTCACGGTGTACACCTGATCCACAGTGGAGCTATAGCCGTACAGAACGCCGGTTTGCGCGTTGAAGTCAATCGCGTCCAGAATAGCACCGGTCACGCCGACGGTGGTCAGAATGTTCGGTGTGGCAACGCTGAACGAGATCAGGCTGGTTCCGGTCGCGTCGAGCGTGAAGGCGGTTTGCGCGTTCGCGGCGGAGCCGGAAAGGGCGAGTGCGGCGACGGCAAGGGTCGCGGCGGATAGATTCAAAGCGAGTTTCATTATGGGTTTCTCCAAACGGGCGCGGCGTTTGAGCGAACGCGCCGGATATTTGTATCGCAATAATAGCGAACAGGTCAGGGCGATTCGCGCCTTTTATCGGCGCGAACCACGGGAGTGATGTTGTTACGGGGACAACCACCGCGTCGCGGCGTTCCCGTACTCTAACAGCATACCCATCGGTTGCAAAAAACGCGCCAAACGTGTAGAAAAACCGGTGTGAAATATCTCACGTTTAAGAGCGGTTTCACCGGGGAATAAATATTGTCTTTTACTCCATCTAGAAGTCATCCGGCACGCTCGCGCCGAGACGATGCAACGCTTCCCGCGCCGCGAACACGTGCGCGGATGCCGGAAACCGGCGCAAAAATGTCTGGTAATTCACAATCGGCTCGTTCGCGTTGTCCGACAGATTTTTGTGTACCAACTCTTCCGACACCTGCGCGTATTTCAGCAATGCCATCTCGGCATCCGGCGTGGTTTTTTCCTGCTTGTAGAGGGCGCGGTACATCTGCGCGGACAGGCGCAAACCGGCGGGCGAACCGAGTTTTTGTAGCCGTGCGGCGACCCGAAACACCGGCGCGGGCGGTAGCCGGGTGTCGGCGAACGCCTGTAGCATCGGCGGGGCGAGGGTGTCGGGCGGCAGGGCGTCCGCGATAACCGCGCCGTGCCGCGAAAGCGCGTCCGCAAGGCGCGATTCCCAGCCGGGCGCGGACCCTTCGCAAAGCCTTGTGACAAGCGCGACGATTATTTTTTCGTTGCCCGGCTCCCGCGACAAAAGCGCGGTCAGTTCGGCTTCCGAAAGCGCGGACAGGTTCGCGCCCTCGGCTTGCGATTTGCGGGCGTCCGAAACGCGCCGACCGTCGCGCTTCGTTTTCCAAAGGGCGACCGTGCCTAAACCGGTCAGCAAGCCCGCGATGTGCGCGAAGTTCGCCACGGCACTGTAGCCGCCGCTCCAGAGTGCCGCCGCCAGATCGCTCACGAAGTAGAAAACCACCACCCATTTCGCCGCGACATCGAAGATAACCGGGCGGTAGCGGGCGAAGGGGTTCGGATGGTTCACGTCCCATCGCCACAAAAAGGTGACGGCGACCATGATTTGCGCGAACGGAAAACAATACAGGTATGCTCCGGCAAGTCCCATTATCGCCCCCGACGCGCCCACGACGAACTGCTCCGGCGACAGCACCCCGGCGACAAGGCACTGGAACGCATTCGACAACGCCCCGGCTACAAGATATAGCGCGGCGAACCGCGCCGCGCCGAGCCGCCCCTCGACGGCGGGCGCGAATACCGACAGCATAACTAAGTTGCCGAGCAGATGGAGCAGGTCGGCGTGGAGGAACAAGCCGGAAAGCAGTCGCCACGGGGCGCGGAATATGCCTTCCCACGACGGCGCGAACGCTGTGAGAGCGTCGGGGCGAAGCGACAGAAAGCGCGTTCCGGCGACCGGTAGACCGGGTTGCAGGTTCGCGGAAATCAGGTAGGCGAGAATCAGAAGCGCGGCGAACGCCACGGTGACGGCGGGGAAGCGTTCGGGGGCGTTTTTGGCGCGGTAAGGGATGAGCGGCATAGCATCTTCCCGGTGGCGGGGGGCGCGGCGCAACTGGTTGCCGCCAAAAATGGAGAATAGCGGGATCGAACCGCTGACCTCTTCAATGCCATTGAAGCGCTCTCCCAGCTGAGCTAATTCCCC
>JACMIU010000238.1 GCA_014380985.1 Armatimonadota bacterium
CTGCTCGCCTACTTGCGGCACCGGTTTAACTTTGCTCCCGACCCGGAGGGACTTGCCGGTGGGGTGGACGTCGGGGAGGACCCTGCTTCCCCGTCCACGAATGAGAACAGCGTATGAGTTCACCTCGCGCCCAATTACCTCCGCCCGCGCCGCCAGCGGGGAGTACCGCCCCGACATGGGTTTTACTTTTTCTGGTGCTGGCATCGATCGGCGCGATCGGTTACTTCGCGTTTTACGACACCGGGCGTGAGGCGGATGCGGGCAAACCGCCGACAATCCTTTCGCTGACTTCGCCTTCCCCGGTCCCGATTGCCACACCAACGCCGTCGCCGTCGCCGTCTGCTAGTCAATCTAGGGGGCTGTGACGATGAGAGTGTAGGCGCGTTTGCAGTTTTGTGCATTCATGGTTTTGCGCGGTTGCGAGAGGTTGCGGTTCGTGGTTGGTTGCGACGTGGGTTTGAATCGTGCGGCCGAATTCATTCGCTCTCACGATTCAAACGCCCGGAAACCGCGAACGCGCCCACAAAACACGGATGCTCTAGAGCAGGGGGCGCACAAAAAAAACTGGACGCCCCCTTAAACTGTTACGCTTTGCGCAGAAGTTCTGTCAGTTTCACCGTTTTCCAGAGCCGCTTGCCCAAGCCGGTGTACATATTTACCGAAACCTCACTCTTTTTGTTCACCTTGACGATGCTGTAGCCTGGCGCGTCCGCGTAGTCGTAATGGCGAATGAACGGCGCTTCCGCTTTCAAATATTCGCGGCGTTCATCTACGGTCGTGGGCGAGAAGTTCGGCTCGAGTCGGACAAGATCGGGCCCGTATTCCTTCAATCCCCACACCATGTCTTTCGGCTTCGCTTCCGGCGACGACAGAACGCTGATTACCGCCATCTGCGCGAAAGAGCCTTTTTCCGTTTGCCGGACGACGGTCCCGTACTTGTGCAAATGCCCGCAGAAGACGATCGCCCGGTGTTCGCCGAGCAAGTTGAGAAGGCGGGTACGCGCCGCCGATTCCGAGGGTTTGGAGAAGATATGCCACGTAGACCGCGCCCCATACGGCACCACGGGCGGGTGAATGATAAAGAACAGTTGCTTGGCGTCGCCGCGCGCCGCGAGCTGCTTTTCCAGTCGGTCTAAACCCTTGCCCGCCGGATCGTCATACGCGTCGAAGTAAACGAACAGCGTGTCGCCCTGCCGGACGGTCAGCACGGAGCCGTCCAGCTTTTGTTTCGCCTGTGCCGCCAGAAACGGCATCAGAACCATGTTGCACGCTTCCACCGAGCCGGGGCCGGTGACATCATGGTTGCCCTTACAGAATAGGAATGGCGCGCCGATTTTCGCCGCTTCGACGAACTCAACCGCTTCCCGGCAGTGGCGCAACGCTAGTTCGGGAGTGCCGGCTAAACCCTCGACAAAATCGCCGATATGCACCGCGAACGGCACGGCGACTTTCTGCGCCGCGATCTGTCCCTTCACTTCCGCGAAAAGAGAGGGCAGTACTTCGCGCGTGATGCGGCTGTAGTTTTCCACCTGCCGGATGTCGTTCGGCTTCTCCTTTTGTAGCCACGCCATATCGTGGTGCTCCAAGCGGTCGAAGTGCAGGTCGCCGAGCAGAGGAAAGGCGAACTCCTTCGCTTCGGCGGCGTTCGCCACGGCGGGGAGTGCCGAGGCGACGAGTGTC
>JACMIU010000028.1 GCA_014380985.1 Armatimonadota bacterium
ACCAGCGTCACCGACCGCAGTAGATGGTCGGTTTGCACGGCGCGAACGGAATCCCAAGAGAGGCAAAGCGTGGTTTCGGCGCGTTGTTTGTCTATCCAATTGCCCACAAGAATCAGCGCGACGAAGTACGCGAACAACAAAACGCCCGCCGCGACGCGAACGCCGGTAGGAACGCCGAATGTTTTGCCCATCCCCGTGACAATGGGCAGCAAAGGTTGCGGGAATACGGCAATCAGGATGGACAGTTTCTGCCACTTCGCTGACATTTGCACCGCCATGCCCTCGATAACGATGCCGTCCGCGTCGAAGCGGATTTCCCCGGTGCGGAACGACGACAAAGGAACCGCCGGAACCTGCTTCGTCACGGTCGCCGACGCTTCCGTCATGGACGGCGCGTTGTAAACGGCGACCGAACCAACGAGCATACGCCAATCGTTGCGCGGCGGGGCGACGCCGGGAACGGTTGCGCCGGACAACACGGGAAGCGGGGCGGGTTCGGCGGGTTCCATAACGACGCTAAGGATAACGCGAACCGGCGGGGTTTGGCAAGGGGGGAACCGCGTCCCTGCCGGTTCCCGTGTCCGCGCCCACGGCTTACTTTCCGCGAGACCCACTGCGACGAATCGGCTGGCTCGGCGGCGGTCCGACCGGCTTCGTGGGCGCGTCGGCTCCGTCCGGCGAAACGCCTTCCGCTCCGACCGGTATTCCTTTGCCCGCATTGCGATACTGTTCGAGTATTTTCGCGGCGGCGGGGCTCATTGGCTTTTTGACGGTTTTTCCCGTTGACATATGTTTCCTCCAACTATAACGATGCGGTTAGTATAGCATCATTTTACCGCGTTCCAAATCGCTTCGGCTTTGGCGAGTGCCGACGATTTTTCCCGCACGGTTTCGGAAAGGGCGACACGCCGGTCGATCATGCGCTCCTTGACGCGCTGTAGTTCGCCGGGAACCGTTGCCAGCGACTGCGCGATTTTGATTTTCGTGGTGTAGGCGCGGTTTTCAATCGGCTCGGTGTCGCGCCGGTCTGGTTCTTTGTCCGGCACGAAGCGAAACTGTTTCTCGATGCTGTGCCGCCACTCCACAAGGCGGGGCGAAAGTGCGGAGCCAAAGCCGGGAACCAGCCGGATTCGGCTTGCCACAATATCCTTCGCCGTGTGAATCCCATACGAGTTGAGCGTCACGATTTTTGTGAGACCGACGCCTTCCACTACCCCGTCCGTTAGAGAAAAATTGTCCAAAAACCGCTGTTTTTGCAGATCTTCCTGATCGGTAATCAACCGGTTTAACGCTTTCAGCCGCTCGGTATCCACCTCATGATACGCACGGACTTTGTTGCGGGCAATCGAAAGTTTCACCTGAAACTCGTTGTATCCCGGATCTTCCTGCCAAGTCTGCGCGACCTCGTTCCAATCGGTGAGTGCTTTCTCATATTGTTTTTCGATCTGTCCCACCGCGTCGTCAATGGTGCGGCGGTGAAGGGTATAAAGTAAAACGTTGCGTTTTTTGCTTCCCAGTTCCTGAATCTCTTGTGGCAGGGCGAACCCTACTAACTTGGTTGTCGGCAACACGGGGGCGGGCGGCGGTGATACAGCGGCAATCGTCGC
>JACMIU010000239.1 GCA_014380985.1 Armatimonadota bacterium
GCGGATGATGGTGTTCGTGCGGCGTTTTGTAGACCGCCTCGAACTTTTGCGCCGACGATTCGTAGGCACTGTCGGGGGTTCCGCGCACGACCTGCGCCTCCCGCCCCGGCGACCCGGCGGGCTTTTTGGCGGTGGCGCGCCCTTTCTCCATCTCAATCAAGGGGGCATCGGTCTTGTACGTTGCCTTGACCAGCGTCGCCGCGTACCGGGCTTGCTCGTAGGTTTCCGCGACCACCAGCGCGATCATTTGCCCGTTGAAGCGAATCACGTTGTCTTTCAAGGGAAGGGTGCTTTCCCCGACCTGCATCCCGACGCTTTCGAGACTTTTCGGCGGGGCGAGTGGCGGGCGGTTGAGGTGCGTCATCACGAAAAGAACGCCCGGCGCGGTTTGCGCCGCCGCAAGGTCGAAATCCACGGTTCCTTTGGCTATCGCGCTTTGCACCGCGACGGCATGGGTCATCTGTGGAAGCGACCACTCCGCCGAGTAGGTTGCCCCGCCGGTGACTTTCAAGCGTCCGTCCTGCCGATTCACGCTTTGTCCGATTGCGTTCATACACTGCCTCTTTCTTGCTTCGTGCGGTCTTCCCCCGCTATCATTCGCGTCGGTGTCAGCGGTAGTTCCCGATGACGCATCCCGGTGGCGTGATAGACCGCGTTGGTGATTGCCGCCGCCGTGCCAACAATACCGATTTCACCCAAACCCCGTGCGCCGGGTCCTTGAATCTGCGGGTCGGGGATATTGAGTGCTTCCACTGTGATGCGGGGAGTATCCGCCATGCTCGGTACGTGGTAATCCGCCAAGCCGCGCATGGCGGCGCGACCGTTACGCGGATCGTAAACGGTTTCCTCGCACAATGCCATGCCGATACCGAATCCGATGCCGCCGTGAAACTGCGACTCCGCCGTTTGGGGGTTAATCACACGCCCAATATCAAAGACGCCGACGATGTGCTGGACGCGAATTGTGCCGAGTTCGGGATCCACCCGCACTTTGGCGAAGAGTGCGCCGAACGACGAGATGGAGTGCTTTTCCCGCTCCGCGCCGGGCTTGGCTCCCGCCGTTGCTGTCAGCTGCTTTTGCCCCGCCCGCTTCAATATCGCCACATACGTTTCGCCCTGCTCCGGTTTCGCGGACAACACCAGCCGCCCTTCCGCCATCGTGAGCGATTCCGGCGTCGCGCCAAAAAGCGGGGAAGAACGCTCGCCCGTAGCAAGCGCGGCGAGTTGTCGCTTGGTCTGTACCGCCGCCGCCTCGATTGCCGCCCCCACACTGACCGTGGCGGTAGAGCCGCCCGTCGGCGGCGCGAACGGGAACGCCGTGTCGCCGAGATCGAAGCGCACTTGGCTGAGGGGCAGACCCAGAGCATCGGCGGCAATCTGCGCGAAGATGGTGTACGCGCCGTTTCCCTGATCGTGGGTCGCGCTTTGCACCACTGCCCGCCCGTCATCCGATAGGATTACCCGCGCCTCGGCGGGGTTCTGCCCCGATGGGTAAATGGTAGTCGCCATGCCGTAGCCTTCAAGATAGCGACCCACCGGAGTGCTCCGCGGTTTGGGATTGCGCTTCGCCCATCCGATCAGTTCCGCGCCCCGTGCGTAGCATTCTTTCAAATGCTTGCTCGACCACGGCTTGCCGTTATCCGGGTCAACATCGGCATGGTTGTGCAGTCGAAGCGCAAGCGGATCCATCGCCAATTTCTCGGCGAGTTCGTCCAGCGCGGTTTCCTGAACCCACGTTCCCGCCGCTTCTCCCGGCGCACGCATCGGGCAGGGCGAGGGCAGATTGAGGCGAATCAGCCCCGTGCTGAGTTCCAAAAACGGTGCGGGGTAGATTGACTTCGTGGTGCGCCCGCATGGCTCGATGTAGCCGGATACCACCGAAGAATGAGTTCGCGCCTCGTGACGCACCGCCTGAATCGTTCCGTCCGCCGTGGCTCCGATAGCGTACCTTTGCTCGGTCGCGGCGCGTTGACCGGCAAGCAAAAGCATCTGCTGACGGGTGAGCGACATTTTCACCGTGCGATTCGTAGACTTCGCGGCAAGCGCACACAAGATCGGGTTGTTCCACGAAAACCCCTTAGCTCCGAACGATCCGCCGACGAAGTGCGAGACGATACGCACACTTTCCGGCGGCAAGCCGAAGACCTGAGCGATAACCGTCTGGTTTCCTTTCAGGTTGCGGCAGGTATCGTACAACGTCAACTCGCTCGCGCCATCGCCCGGCGACTTTCGCCACACCGCGATAGTGGACGACATTTCTATCGGGTTGTGATGCTCGATAGGCGTTTTATAGTTTTCCGAAACCCGCACCGCCGCGCCGTCGAACGCCACCCGCACAGCCGGGGCGTCCCCTCCCCGCGTTTTCTGCAGTTCCTCGCCCTCGCGTCCGAGGAACTTATCGGGAAAGGTGGGAGGCGCGTCCGGTTTCATCGTCACAACCGGCGGCGTCGGATCGTACTCCACCCGTACCAATGTCGCGGCGTACCGGGCTTGTTCAAA
>JACMIU010000240.1 GCA_014380985.1 Armatimonadota bacterium
CGACAAGGGTTAGTAAAAAAAGTCACACGAAAAGTAGACTCACTACCGCGTTTTTGGTTGCGACTACGCGGATTATTTCTTTGACAAAAAGCGGGCTTTTATGCTACTATCAAAAGATAGGTTTGTGGACGGCAACGATGCAGGACGCACCCGACGGCATAGAGGCCTGCTGGATGGCGTCCTTTTTTGTGCCACATTCCGCAAAGGCAATATGAAATTACACACAGCCATAGTCCCGGCGGCGGGGCGGGGAACCCGGATGCGCCCGCTGACGAGCGCCGTTCCGAAGGAGTTGCTTCCGCTCGGACGAAAAGCCGGGCTTCAGCACATCGCGCATGAACTCGCGGCGGCGGGCATACAAAAAATCGTCCTCATTACGTCGCCGGAAAAGGAAGCGATTTTGCGCGGCGCGTTCGGCGACCGCGACCCCGACACCGGAACGCTGTTCGTGTATGCCGTGCAACAAACGATGCGCGGGCTTGGCGACGCCGTGCGGTGTGCCGCGCCGTTCGTGCTTATCGGCGAACCGGTGATAATCGCCCTCGGCGACGCGGTTATCGGCGAACCCGAACCCGGTGGTTTGACGCGACGACTGATAGACGCTTGCGCGTCCGACCCGCGCACGGTCGGGCTTTGTGTGCAAGCCGTGCCGCCCGAACAAGTCTCGCGCTACGGCGTGGTCAAACCCGCAACGGAGGCGACCGACGCGCCGTTTGCGATTACCGACATCATCGAAAAACCGACGCCCGAACTCGCCCCGTCGCGCTTTGCCGCGTCGGGACGCTACCTGCTTCCCTACGCCGCGTTCGATGTTTTGATGCAAACCGCGCCCGACGCGAAGGGCGAGATACAACTTACCGACGCCCTGCGCGAACTGCTTTTGACCCACCCCGGCGTCGCCGTGCCGCTTTTGACTGGCGAAACCCGTCACGACATCGGCGGGTGGGATTCCTATTACCGGGCGTTTTTGACCTTCGCCCTGTCCGACCCCGACGCGGCAAATCTGCGCCGCGATTTCTTGCAAAACCCAACTGTAAATAAGGAGCCTGCCGCTTAAAATGAAAGGCATTATTATCGCTGGAGGAGCCGGAACCCGGCTTCGCCCGCTGACCTACATTCGCCCGAAACCGCTCATCCCGGTCGTCAACCGCGCTTTTTTAGAGTACCAAGTCGCCTTGCTAAAAAAGCATGGCATGGACGAAATCATCTTTTGCACCAACTACATGGCGGACAAGATTCAAAACCACTTCGGCGACGGCTCGAAGTTCGGCGTCTCGATGCGCTACGCGATTGAGGATACGCCGCTCGGCACGGCGGGAGCGATCAAAAACGCGCAAACCCTGACCGGGCGCGATACGTTCGTAGTGCTGAACGGCGACGTTTTGACCGATTTCGACCTAACCGAGGTGATCGCGTTCCACAAGTCAAACAACGCGCTGGTCACGCTTGCCCTGAAGGATGTGCCGTCGCCGTCGCCGTACGGCGTGATAATCACCGACGACACCGGGCGCGTTTCCGAGTTCCGCGAACCGTCGGAAGCCACCAAAAAGATGCTCGCCGAAAACAGCAATGTGGAGCAAACCGGCACGGATTATATCAACGCGGGCATCTACATCATGGAGCCGGAAGCGTTGGACGCGATACCTTCGGGGCGTCCGGTTTCGATTGAGCGCGAAACGTACCCGCAACTGCTGTCGCAGGGCAAGTCGGTCTATGCGTTCCACGCCACCGGCTATTGGCTCGACATCGGTCGGGCGGAACAGTACCGGCAAGCGACCGAGGCGATTCTGAACCGCGACATTATCGTGGACGTTCCCGGCGCATGGACGGAGCGCGGCTTTTGGGCGGAAGAGGGGGCGCGAATTGCCGAAACCGCGCACATCGCGCCTACGGTGCATATCGGGCGCAACGCCCGTGTCGGCGAGGGCGCGTCCATCACCGGTCGCTCCGTGATTGGCGCGGACTGCAAAATCGGCGCGAACGCCACGCTCACCGATTGTATTCTGGAAATGGGCGTGGTTATCGGCGACGGTGTGAACCTGTCCAACGTGATTATGGACAACTCGTGTCACGTCGAGGAGGATGTCACAGTGACGCTTTCCTGCGTGTTCGCCGCGAACACGCTTCTCACCAAAGGAACACGCATTCTGTAAAACTTCTAACCGGACGCGGGAAAAAGGGGAATCGGCGCGGGCTTCACCGTGTCTACAGTAGACATAATGAAAGTTTCAATGGCGGATTTGCCCGCGCAATATGCGGCACTAAAAGGCGAGATGGACGCGGCGGTTCTCAGCGTTCTGGCGACCGGTATGTTTGGCTTGACACCGGCAACCGCCGAACTCGAAAGCCGCATCGCCGAGATGAGCGGGGTGCGCTACGGTGTCGCTTTGAACAGCGGAACCGATGCGCTACTGCTGTCGCTGATGGCTCTCGACCTGTCGCCCGGCGACGAAGTGATTACCACGCCGTTCACGTTTGTCGCCACGGCGGAAGTCGTCGCACTGCTCGGCTTGACGCCGGTGTTCGCCGACATTGACCCGGCGACATACAACCTTGATCCGCAAGACGTGCGGCGCAAAATCACGGAGCGCACAAAAGCCATTATCCCGGTGCATCTGTTCGGACAAATGGCGGACATGACCGCGCTAACGGCAATCGCGGGCGAGCACCAATTGCCGCTGATTGGCGACGCGGCGCAAGCCATCGGTTGTTTCCACCACGGTAAGCCGGTCGCGCAGTGGTCGTTGTTTACCACGCTGTCGTTTTTCCCGACGAAAAACTTGGGGGCGGCGGGCGACGGGGGCATGGTGCTGACCGACGACGAAGCCGTTGCCGAGAAACTACGCTACCTGCGCTTCCACGGCTCGAAGGGGACGTACTCGTACAAGTACGTCGGCTTGTGTAGCCGCCTTGACGCGATACAAACGGCGGTTTTGGGCGTGAAATTGCCGCACATTGACGCTTGGAACGAGGCGCGGCGGCAAAATGCGACGTTCTACGACGCGGCGTTCGCGGGGATGGGCGGATTGGTCACGCCCTGCACCGCGCCGGAAAACGTCCACACGTACCACCAGTACACGATTCGCGTGAACGATGGGCGGCGCGACGCGCTCAAGGCGTATTTGAGCGAACACGAAATCGGTTCGGGCATCTACTATCCCGGCGTTTTGCACCTTGAGGAAGCGTATCGGCGTTATGGTGGAAAGCCGGGCGATTCGCCGCACGCCGAAACCGCGACCGCCGAAGTGCTTTCGATCCCGGTGATGCCGGAACTCAAAGCGGAACAACGCGAGTTTGTCGCCGACACGGTGCGGGCGTTTTTCGGAGGATAGTTTCTTTTTGCCCTGCGCGGACGGCGGCAACCTAATCAGGCGAAACGAAGTTTCGCTGGGTTGCATCGTATTACCTGCGGTGCTATCATGCCGTTTGATTTCGCGGCGTTCGTCCCTTAAAAACAGCAAGCGTCAACAGCAAATAAAACTGGTAGAGCGCGAAGCCCCATACACGATGCAACCCAGCGAAACTTCGTTTCGCCTGATTAGGTTGCCGCCGTCCGCGCAGGGCAAAAAACGAACGTATGAAAGTCACCCATGTATCTTTGCGCCCGACCGACGCCGCGAACGCCGCCGGTCGCCCCGCCCTGACGCCCGAACTTCTCGCGGCGACCGGGGCGCGGTATTCGCGCTCCGACGAAGGACTGGACGCTATCTTAGCGAAAATTGATCCCGACAACCCCGATAAGTCGGTGGATTCGATTTTTCGGATGGTGGATTACGGGCATCAAAGCATCGCCGATATGGCTCCGGTCGCTTTGTTTATGGACGGGGTTTCGCTGTTGCTGGCGTACCTTCTCTGGTCGCTGTGTCCCTTGGCGGGCGGTCAGGAATCCTCGACGCGCTATATCAAGATGAGCGCGGAGGGTTTGGTAGACGCCGAAACGCTCGGCATACCGGAATCATCCCGTGATGTATGGCAACTTAGGATGACGCAGGCGTTTGAAGCCTACGGTACCGCACTAACGTTCTGGGAGAAGATCGGCGACACGCACCCCGAATTGACGCGGATACCGGCGTCGCTTCTGTCCGACCCGTCCCCGAAGGCGAAGCGTACCGTGGAGCGAATGCGGCGCAACTACGCCTTTGACCGGGCGCGGTACTTCCTGCCGGTGGCGGCGCGAACGAACGTGATGATGGTGCAGTCGGCGCGGGCGTGGGTGACGCTGGTTCAGCATTTATTGTCGCACCCGCTCTCCGAAGCGCGGACGCTGGGGGAGGGGATACGCGGCGAACTCGCTCTTGTCGCGCCACGTCTTTTGCGTCATGCGGTCGAAAAGCCGTCGCTGGTAGCGGGGCAGGCGGCGGAGTGGCGTTCACTGTCCGATGCCGACAACCCTTACGCAGATACCGACCCGTATACGTGCGAAGGTAACGACGCGGTTTTCCTTCAGGTTATGGAGCCTTACGAGAGCGCAGGGAATCAGTTTGCCCGTGATCTCGCAGACCATGACAATCGCTACGCTTTTGTCGGCGAAACGTTGCGCCGAACGGCGGTTCGCTTTTCGTGGAGCGCAGTCGCTTTCGCTGAAATCCGCGACCTGAACCGACATCGCACCGGCACGAAGTATTGCCCTTTAACGCCAGTCGGTTTTTATTGCGCCCTTGACCAGTTACCTATGCAAGATAGCCGATACGATGCGTTGATTCAAATCGGGCGGTTATCGCTACAAGAAGCAGGAGGTATCTCGGATCCAACCGCAGTCTACTTCGCGCTTCTCGGAACGCAGTTTCCGTTTGAACACACTACTACCGCTGACAAGTTTATCTACGAAGCCGAACTTCGTACCGGAACCGGCTCGCATTACCGCTATGCCCAGCACCTGCGTGACGCGCTCGCCCTGTGGTACGAACGCTACCCGGCGACCCGTGGTTTGATCTTGGAAGGTAGCGCGGAGCCGGAGTAGTTACGTTTGACAGGTAAGCCAAACCACCGTACACTACCGAAAACATTTTCGGAAAACCATCCCCGCCGTTTTCCGCGTAGAAAGAAACCACGAATGCCGGTATCCATCCGCGAGGTTGCCGCCCGCGCCGGGGTCAGCCTCGGAACCGTTTCCAAAGTCCTCAATGACAGCA
>JACMIU010000241.1 GCA_014380985.1 Armatimonadota bacterium
AATCATCACGCCGATATAAGCGTCCGAACGGGTCAGAATCCACGGCTTGCGCCCCGAAGCGTAGAGTGCCGCGTTCGCGCCCGCCATCAAGCCCTGCGCCGCCGCCTCCTCGTAGCCCGACGTGCCGTTGATTTGCCCGGCTAAAAACAAGCCCTCGATGCGCTTAGTCATCAGCGCGGGTGTTAGTTCCGTCGGCGGCACGAAGTCGTATTCGACCGCGTAGCCGGGCTTGAGCATGACGGCGTTTTGGCAACCGGGTAGCGTTTGCACGAACTGGAGTTGCACCTCCGCCGGCAGGCTGGTACTCATGCCCTGCACATATAGCGAACCAGTTTCCCAGCCTTCCTGCTCCAAGAAAACCTGATGCTTCTCCTTATCGGCGAACCGCACCACTTTGTCCTCAATAGACGGGCAGTAGCGCGGTCCGACGCCTTCGATAAAGCCGCCGTACATCGCCGAGCGGTGCAGGTTTTGCCGGATGACTTCGTGCGTAGCGTCATTCGTGTATGTTAGCCACGTCGGAAGCAGTCCTTCGTGTCGGCGCGGCGGGGTGCGAAACGAAAACGCGGGCGTGTCCGGCTCCGATTCCTGCAAATCGGTTTGCATAAAATCAATCGAATCTATGGCAAGGCGCGGCGTTGTGCCGGTTTTCAGTCGTCCGAGCGGAAAGCCGAGCGCGGACAAGGACGCCGACAGTCCGTAGGCGGCGGTCTCCACCGTAGAGGATTCGGGGATGCCGCGCCCGGCTTGCCACTGGTTTTCGCCCATGTGGCACAGCCCGCGCAAGAATGTCCCGGTTGTCACCACGACCGACCGGGCGTATAGCGTTTCGCCTTCCGCCGTACGAACCCCGACAATCCGGTCGCCCTCGGTGAGAAGTTCCTCGACCAAGCCCTCGTGCATCGTCAGGTTTGGGGCGTTCCGCAGAGTCGCTTGCATTTCTTTCGGGTACGCTTCGACATCTACCTGCGCCCGCAAGGCGCGAACGGCGGGCCCCTTGCCGGTGTTGAGCATCCGTAGGTGCGTCAGGGTCGCATCGGTGACAACTGCCATCGCGCCGCCGAGGGCGTCAATCTCGCGCACCAGATGCCCCTTCGCCGGTCCGCCGATGGAACAGTTGCAGGGAAGCGTGGCGATACGGTCAAAGTCGCCGGTGACAAGAAGCGTGTCCGCGCCCATCCGTGCCGCCGCAAGAGCCGCCTCACAGCCAGCGTGACCGCCGCCGATAACCAGTACGTCGTAAGTATGCATGATGGTATTATATCGCGGCGCGGTGTTACGTTGGTAAAAAATTGCCGCGTGCCATGTGCAAGTCCAGCGGTTCAATCGGCGGATTAAAGGCGAAACGAGGTTTCTGCCGAACCCGCCGACCCAATCCAGACACGCTTATTTCAACAAAATTATGAAAAACATACTTTCCCACGAGCGGATTTTGGTCGCCCTCGACTACGACACCGCCGAACCTGCTATCGAACTAACGCGCCGCCTTGCCGGAAAAGTCGGCGGCGTCAAGGTCGGACTCGAACTGGTGAACGCGGTCGGCTTCGATATTTTCGCCCGGCTGACCGACGCCGGGGCGACGCGCATTTTCTACGA
>JACMIU010000242.1 GCA_014380985.1 Armatimonadota bacterium
AACGTCACGCATACCCACGTTGGCTGGGTGCCCTGTTCGTTCGTCATTTTCTACCTGCCTCCGTGGCTTGTAGGCGTCTACTCTTTGACACAAGAAACAATTTTTGCAAAAATTGTTTCTTGTGGCAATGTGTAGCCGCCTTCCTGCCCCGGTGTCCGGTAAAAATTGCAGAACGAACAGCGCACCCAGCAAACGTTGGTATAGTTGACGTTGCGCCCGACCACATACGTCACGCGGGGGTCGGGGTTTTTCGTGCGCCGGACGTGATCGGCGAGTAGCGACAAATCACCCAAGTTCGGATGCTGGAACAAGCGCAAACCGTCCGCCGCGTCCAACCGTTCCCCGGCGAAAACCTTGTCGGCAATATCGGCAATATCGGATTCAGAGGCTCGCCGAGTCGCGTTCACCGTGGGCAGGAACGGGGCATCTTCGGCTTTCGGGGCGGCAAGGGCGATTTCGCGGCGGCTAATCATGGCAATTCTTTCTGTCGGTTTTCGGTTACTTTGGACTTTGTGAACGTGTTCACAAAGTTTCTGTTTTAGTGTACCGCCGGGTCGGGGGCGTGTCAAGCGAACGAATCGCGCCGAAAACGGGTATGGTAAGTGAAAAAGTGACGAATCGGGTTTCGTCCCCGTATAAATAATATGCCTACAAAACGCCCTGTCGCGGTTGCCACCGCCCTACTTGCCGCGGGCTTCACGCTCGCCGTTTCCGACACCAACACCGCAGTATTCGGCGCGGACAATTTGCCGTCGCTCGCCCCGGCGAAGCCGGTCAACCTGCCGCCGATTGTGGAGCGCACCCTGCCGAACGGTTTACGTATCGTGCTACTCGAAGACCATTTGCAACCGTCGCTGTCGGTTCGCCTTGCGATTCCCGCCGGTTCGGTGCGCGATTCCCGCGAAAAAGTCGGGCTTGCCGGGGCGACCGCCGAACTACTCGATAAGGGAACCACGACGCGCACCGAAACGCAAATCGCCGACACGATTGACGCTCTCGGCGCGAGTTTGAGTGCGTCGGCGGATTCCGATTATTTGTTTGTTTCGGCGTCGGGGTTGTCGTCGTATGCGAATACGCTGTTTGAACTGATGGCGGACATCACGCTACGCCCGACTTTTCCCGCAGACGAGTGGGAACGCCTTCGCACCCGCACCCTGTCCGGCATCACCGCCGATTTGGGATCGCCCGAATCGGTCGCGGGTTCGGTGTTGTCGCGGCGCGTGTTCGGCTCGCATCCGTATGGCAATTACGATTCCGGCACACCGGAAACACTCGCCGTGATCACGCCCACCGACTTCCGCAATTTCCACACGCAGTATTTCGTGCCGAACGGTTCGGTGCTGTTTTTGGTCGGGGATATTTCCGCCGCAGAAGCCACGGTTTTAGCGAGCAAGTATTTCGCCGGTTGGCAGTCGCGCAACACGCTACCCGCTCCGAAACCGCCGGTTCCGGTAGCGCAAACGAAAAACCGCGTCACGATTATCAACAAGCCGGGAACCGAGCAAACACAAATCCGCATCGGCTCGATGATCGGTTCCTACGCCGACCCCGACCGCACCGTGGTCAATGTCGGCAACGCGGTTTTGGGTGGGGGCGGTTTCGAGGGACGGCTCGTGAAAGAGATTCGCGTCAAGCGCGGACTGACGTATGGCGCAAACTCCGGGTTTTCGCGCTCAAAGGATGCCGGGATTTTCACGATTTCGACGTTTACCAAGCCCGCCTCGACCGGTGAAACCGTGGAAATCGCTCTAGCCGAAGCGGCGAAACTCGCCAAAGACGGCCCGACCGAAACCGAACTCGGCGAGCGCAAGACGTATCTTTCCGGCTCGTTCGCGGTCGGCGTTGCCACCGCGCAAGGGGTGTTGGGGCGAATCGTTCCGGCGATTTTGTACGGAACCGGCGCGGGCGAAGTCGAGGAGTACGTCGGCAAAGTCGAAGCCACCACGCCGGACTCGGTGCGCGACGCGCTGGCGAAGGCGTTGCCGCAAAACGGCGTCGGCTACGAAATCGTAGCGGTTGGCGACGCAAAGGCGATTCAACCGCAACTCGCCAAGTTCGGCGACGTGACGGTTATCGAGTCCGATGATTTAGACCTGAACGCGCCCGACCTAACCAAGCCCCAAGCCGCCGCGCCGAAAACTGCTACGCCCGATACCGCCGCCGCGTTCGGCGAGTCCGACGAAGCGCGAAGCGTGGGCGCGAAACTGCTCGCCGACGCGATTGCGGCGCACGGCGGGGCGGCGTTCACCGGCATCAAGACGCTCATCATCACCGGCAAGGGCGAGTTTATTGCCCCCCCGCAAGCCGGAAACCTGCTGATTCCGCTTGATTCACTGACGCTGACCACGGCAAGCGGCGGACGCTCCCGCCTCGCGGCGGCGTCCGGCTTCGGCGATTTGTTGTTCGTGGCGCGGGGTGAGGGCAAGGGCGGCTTTGTGGTCACGCCCGGTGGACAACCGCAGGAACTTCCCGCAGGACGAATCCCCAACGTCGAACCGACCGCGTTCCTTCGGGCGGCGGTGGAGAAAAAGTACGCGGTCGCCGGGATTATGGACGACACGGTGGAAAAAGGCTCGGACGGCAAAACACTGATTCCGCTTGATATTCGCTCGGACAAGGGCGACGTTACCCGTGTGTATCTCGAAGAAGGCACGAAGCGCGTTCGCAAAATCGTCGCCAAGGGGCAAGGCGGCAAACCGGCGGTGGTGCTACTTAGCAACTACACTAAGCCGGTGAGCGGCGTACTGCTTCCCGGTAGCGTCCAGATTCAGCAAGACGGCGCGGACGTTTTCCGGCTAACGTTCGATAAAATCGTGGTCAACGCCCCCGTCGCCGACGCGCTGTTCGAGAAGCCGTAAGCAATGGGAGTCGCAACCGATACCTACCCAAGCCCGGTGGCGACGCCGGGTTGGGAAGCGTTCGACAGGAGCCTGCGAGCCGTGGAAAAAGTACGCGAGCGTTTGCTTAAATCAACAACAACTTTGGACAACGCCCAGATACCCTACGCGGTCGCGGGCGGCAACGCGGTCGCTTCTTGGGTGGGGCAAGTTGATGAGGAAGCCATTCGTAACACGAAGGACGTCGACGTTCTACTACGCCGTGGCGACTTAGAACAAGCCAAACAAGCAATGGCGGCGGCAGGATTCGTTTATCGCCATGTTGCCGGTATGGATTTGTTTCTTGACAATGCTGGCGCGAACGCTCGTAGCGCGGTTCATTTAGTGTTCGCCGGCGAAAAAGTGCGTCCCCACGAGGCAATGCCCAATCCTGACACCAGCGATTCGGTACGCGCACCGGATGGCTTTCAAGTTTTATCGCTACAAGCCCTTGTACAAATCAAACTGACCGCGTACCGCGACAAAGACCGTACCCACCTGCGCGATATGATTGACGTAGGCTTGATTGATCAGTCGTGGACGGCGCGGTTTATCCCCGAACTCGCGGCGCGATTACAAGCCTTGCTGGACGACCCGGACGGATAAAACAACAAAACGCCGGTTCGCGTCGCTTGTTGCCCAAGCGGCGCGAGCCGGCGTTTTGCTTTGTCCGATTATCTTCCGAAGAAGTTGAACAAACCGCGATTTTTCTTCGCCGGTCGGTTCGTCGTCGCGCTACGCCCGCGCCCGGTCGGGGTCAGGATATAGCCGTGTTCCTTGCCATTCGCGTCCTTTCCGACACAGACGATCTGGTTGCTGTTGTTGATGCCAATCGCCACCGTGAGCGTGATGCCGTTGGGGTTGCCAATCAGCCCGTTCAAATCCCTCATGCCTTCAGTATTACCGTTGGCACGCGACACCACGAACGCATGGGTATCAGGCGGAAACGTGGAAGCCCCGTCTTTGATGTAGGTAGACGAACCCACGATGATGGTGTTGTCGTTGATGTCGTAGCCGAACGAGTAGTCGCTACTGCCGAGCGGTCCCAAGAGGGATACGCTGGTGGTATTCTCCGGCGTGTTGAACAAAGCCCGCGCCTTGAACTGGGTGCTTTCGAGTGCTGCCGACCCGACCACCTGCCCCCGACTGTTGATAGCACGACCGGTGCCGTATTGTGCCACACCGCTACTGAAGTTTGTGGTGAAGAACGTCGTGCCAAGATCAACACTCACGGTGTTATCAGCGAAGTTGCGCCGCGTATCCGCCGAGTATCCCGACAGTCCGAGCGACTTGGCGAACACAACGTAGTCACCAGCGTCGGTTGGTCGGCTGACGAACACCACGCCCCCCGGCGGGCTAAATTGGGGAACCTGTCCAAATCCGATTTCGACGCCCACGTTGGGAACACCGATGTCCACCAGCCTTCGCCCGTCCGCCGTGGTAGCGTCACCTGATGTGGCGAACACGGTGTTATTTTGTCCATACGTCTCGAAATCCACGAGGGCGGCACCCAACACCACGCCGCGATTCGTGATGCCAAGAGCGCGGGCACCATACGTCGAACGCGGATCGAGCGTACCCAGATCTACCGGTGTGGCTCCATCTTGGAATACCACCGCGTGTTCCGTGCCGTCGCCGACAAGCGAATAACCGACTACCACGCCGTTATCGTTCATCGCCGCCGCTTTTGAGTCATCGCGTCCGGGTAAAGCCCCAAGGTCGGTAGCAGAGCCGTTGCTGTATTTGAAGCCATGAGTACGGTTACTTCCCAGAAACCGGTCGCCGCACACTTCGCCACGGTTGTTGATGTCGTATGGGCGATAGCCCTCGCCGATGTCAATCACTGTGTAAGAAGCGTTCGGGTCAACGGATGGGCTGGCGACGGGCGAAGGACTTGCGCCGGGCGACGCGCTGGCGACGGGCGAGGGAGATGTGCCCGGTGACGGGCTGACGCCCGGTGACGGCGATACGCCCGGAGCGGGGGTTCCCGACACGCCACCACCGGGATTACCATTGAACCCGATGAGATCGTTGTCATTGTTGTCGTCCCCGCCACAACCGGCGATCAGTGACAAACTTAAAAGAGCGGAAAGAACGAGAACCGGTTTCCGGGTGCCACGAAGCACGACGGGAAAAGCGTTTTTTGCAACGCTTTGAAGTGAGATTAAAAACATCCATTTTCCTTACTAACAGGTGCGTTTTTTGCAGTTCTATCACCGTCGTGGGCAGGTCGAAGTACAAGTACATAATACCCGACAGATTATAGGAAAAATA
>JACMIU010000243.1 GCA_014380985.1 Armatimonadota bacterium
GCCTTTTCGCGCTCGATGTCTTTTTCCATCTGAAGCCACTGCGGCAGGGCGTTGGCGTTTTTCAGCAGGCGGTGCGCGGCGCGAACTTCGGGCGGCGTGAACGGATCGTTCTCGATTTTGAGCGGTTCGCCCTTGCCCTTCAAATCGTCGAACTCCCCGGCATCCATCGCATCCTTGATTTTGCGGTCGGCGATTAACGCCGTCCAATCCAAGCCCGGCAGGAACCGCCGAAAACCACTATTTCCTTCGCTACTCATCGCTTATTTTACGCCGCGTGGGGGGCGGCGGTTCCCGAACTTTGCCCGGTGCGGGGGTATTGTGCCCTTTGCTACGCGGATGTTCCCTTCTCCGGTGGGGTAGGCACAATACCCTCACACCAACGGATTACCCCACGGTTTCAAGTTGACAAAACAGCGCGATTATAGGTAGCATACAAAAGCCCATTAAAGAAGAGATGATAAATGAACTATCCTATATCGGGACGCCCCGTTCGCATCGGCGTCATCGGGTGCGGACAAATCGCACAAAGTCATTTCGCTAACTACGCCGACATCGCGGATGTCGAAGTGGTCGCTTGCGCGGATATTCGCCCCGAAGCGGCAGACGCTTCCGCGCAAAAGTTCGGTATTCCCGCCGTGTACTACTCGGCGCAGGAGTTACTCCGGCGCGACGATTTGGACGCGATTGATATTTGTTTGCACAACAACCTGCACGTTAGCGGCACACTTGCCGCTTTGGAATCCGGGCGGGCGGTGTACTGCGAAAAGCCGATGGCGGGGACGCTACGCGATGCGCAAACTATGCACACTCGTGCACAAGAATTAGGCTTGCCGCTACACATTCAACTCGGAACGCTCTACGCCCCGGAAACCCGCGCCGCGCAAGAACTGATACAAAGCGGGCAACTCGGCGAGATTTTTCACGCCCGGTCGGCAGGACATCGGCGGCGCGGCAGACCGTTTCTGGACGGCTACGGACGCGCCGATTTTGTGCAAAAAGAAAAAAGCGGGGGCGGGGCGTTGTTCGACATGGGCGTTTACCATATCGCGCAGATTTTGTATCTTCTTGGCAACCCCGTGGTAGAGCGGGTTTCAGGGCAAACGTACCGAAAAATGCCCGCCGACCCCCGGCGGCAAAGCGAATCGGGGGCGAATGTGGAAGAACTGGGCATGGGTTTTGTGCGCTTCGCGGGTGATTTGACGATGGAACTAATCGAAGCGTGGGCGATTCATCTTTCTTCGCTCGACGGTTCGTATGTGGTCGGAAGCGAAGGCGGGGTGCGCTTAAAACCGTTCGGCTTTTTTCGCTCGGTCGGCGATCTCGACCTCGACAGTTCTGCAAACATGGGCGATTTCGGTTATCGTAAGCGCAAACTGCGCTCGGACGATGGCGATACCGATACGCACTCGTCATCCCAGCAACACTGGATCGCCGCGTTGCAGGGCAAAACGCCGCTCCTTCCCACCGCGCAAATCGCCCTCAACACGATGCTGATTTCGGAAGGGATTTACTTGTCCGCGCAGGAGCGGCGCGAAGTCACGGCGGACGAGATTCGCGCCCGGTCGCAATCAACAGCGTTGCCGCTTTAAGAAAGGAGCAAAACATGAAAACTTCGGTTGCCGGGTTCAGTGTCCACGGCTTGATTGCCGAAAATCGAATCAACGTTTTCGGCTATCTGGAAAGTTGCCGCTACCGCTACGCGCTTCGCACTGCCGACCTTTGGAGCGGGCAAATCGGCACACGCGACGAAACCGTCCTACGCAAGGTGCGCGACGCTTTGGACGAGCGCGAACTAACTCTGGTGAACTACCATGTGGACGGCGTTCATTTGTGGGAGGACGATTCCGACCGGCGCGAACGCAACCGTCAAGGTGCGCTTGCCGAGTTGCGGGCGGCAGTGCTACTGGGCGCGAAAACCGTGCGCTTCGACACCGGCGGCAAAATAGCCCCGATGACAACGGAGCAACACGATTATTTGGTCACGTGCTACGGCGAGTATTGCCGCTTCGCGCACGACCACGGGTTTCGCGTCGGGGCGGAAAACCATTGGGGTTTGTCGCTGGTCGCGGACAACATGGAGACGATTGCCCGCGATGTCGCCCACCGCGCCTACGGGGTGCTACTGCACCTCGGACACTGGGAGGATGGCGACCCCGAAGGCGGCGACAAGCGACTTGCCCCGTATGCGATGCACACGCATGTGGACGCCGCAACCACCTATGGCGGCAATCTTGCCTCGAAAATACAGATGTTGTGGGAGGCGGACTACAGCGGCTATTGGGGCATCGAGCATCACAGCGGCAAGAACGAGTACGTCGAAATCGCGGCGCAACTCGCACAGGTACAACGAACGCTCGCTTTCCTGCAAAGCAAACAAGCGGAGAACGAAACGCCGACCGAAGCCAAAAAAACGCTCAACCCGCTTTTGACCCCGGAACAAGAGTCGCAGGCGTAGCGATTCGGGTATAGTGCGGGAGCGTGCCACGAAACGGGCGCGAACAAGGAACGCTTATTTGGAACCAGCAACACACGGCGAAACGGGGATACTGCTCGCGCTTTTTTTAATCTTCCTGTTCGCGCAGATAGGCGCGGAAATCGCGCAACGGCTCAAAATGCCCGCTGTGGTCGGCGAAATCGCGGCAGGGGTCATCATCGGGCCGTCGCTACTCAACTGGGTGCAACCGGGCGAAGTGTTAAACGTCATTTCCGAAATCGGCGCGATTCTGCTGTTGTTTGCCGTGGGTCTGGAAACGCGGCTCGGCGACCTGCAAAAAACCGGCACAACGGCGGTGATGGTCGGCGCGGCGGGCGTGGTCGTGCCGTTCGGCTTGGGCTACGTCTGGGCGGTCGGGTCGGGCTTTTCCTCCGCACACGCAGCGTTTGTGGCGGCGGCGTTTACCGCGACGTCGGCGGGAATCACGGCGCGGGTTTTGCAGGAACTCGGCGCACTCGGACGCATTGAAGCGCGTGTGATTTTGAGCGCGGCGGTACTCGACGATATTTTGGCGATGCTGATTCTGGGCGTCGTGACCGCGCTACAGTCCAGCACCGGGGGCGGCGTCAACTGGCTTCATATCGGCGTGGTGACGCTTCAGGCGGTCGGCTTCGTCGCCGTGGTCGCGTTGGTCGGAACGCGCTTTATCCGCAAACGCTCCTCGCTCCTTGACGCCC